>JAGRFO010000021.1 GCA_020446005.1 Rhodocyclaceae bacterium
CTCAAGTGGATCGTCGATCGCTGCAAGGGCCGCATCGCCGCCAAGGAAACCGCGCTGGGCTGGATGCCGCGCTTTGAAGACATGGACTGGAGCGACGCCGACATCACCGAGGCCGACTTCAACGCCCTGACCACCATCGACGCCAATGCGTGGAAGAAGGAGCTGGAGCTGCACAAGGAGTGGTTCGACAAGCTGCAGGACCGCCTGCCGCGCCAGATGGTGCTCAAGCGCGAACTGTTCGAGCTGGCCATGTCGGCCTGAGCGTCGCACCGCGCCCACCCGCACACAAGCGCCGGTCCGCCGGCGCTTGTTTGTTTTCCGGCCCCGCAATCGAGCGACTCCCGTCCATGCCCCGTCCCCCGCTCCGCCTCGCCCCGCGCATGGCCGACATCCGGCCGTTCCACGTCATGGAACTGCTGCGTCGCGCGCGAGAACTCGAAGCGGCCGGCCGCGACATCATTCACATGGAAGTCGGCGAACCCGACTTTCCCACCCCGCAGCCGGTGCTCGACGCCGCCACCCGCTTTCTGTCCCGCGGCGAAGTGCACTACACCGCCACCCTCGGCCTGCCGGCGCTGCGCGAGGCCATCGCCGGACACTACCGCGCGCGCTTCGGCGTCGACGTCTCGCCCGCACGAATCATCATCACCCCCGGCGCCTCCGGCGCGCTGATGCTGGCGCTGGCCGCCACCACCGCGCCGGGCGACGGCTGGCTGCTGCCCGACCCCACCTACCCCTCCAACCGCCACCTGATCCGCAGCTTCGAAGGGGTCGCCCAACCCATGCCGGTGGACGCCGCGCAGGCCTATCAACCCACCGTCGAACAGGTCGACGCGGCGTGGACCGCCACCACCCGCGGGCTGATGGTGGCGACCCCATCCAACCCCACCGGCACCCTGCTCGACCTGCCGCAGCTGGCCGCGCTGGCCGACTGCGTGCGCCAGCACGGCGGCGCGTTCATCGTCGATGAGATCTATCAGGGGCTGAGCTACGGCGTGGCGGCCAGCACCGCGCTGGCGGTCGCCAACGACGCCTTCATCGTCAACAGCTTCAGCAAGTATTTCGGCATGACCGGCTGGCGGCTGGGCTGGCTGGTGGTCCCCGACGGCTTGACGCGCGACATCGAACGCCTCGCCCAGCATTTCTACATCTGCCCGTCCACGGTCGCCCAGCACGCCGCCCTGGCCGCGTTCACGCCATCCTGCGGGGAGATTCTCGAAGCGCGCCGCGAAGCCTTCGCCGAGCGGCGCAACCTGCTGCTGCCGGCGCTGCGCGAGGCCGGCTTTTGCATCACCGCCGAACCGCAGGGCGCGTTCTACATCTACGCCGACATCGCCGCACTGGCCGAGGACTGCGAAACCCTCGCCCACCGCCTGATCGAAGACGCCGGCGTGGCCGCCACCCCGGGCATCGACTTCGGCGACCATCGCCCCCGCCAGCACATCCGCTTCGCCTACACCACCCACAGCGCACGGCTGGTCGAAGCCGTGGAACGGATCGGCCGGCTGCTGCGCGGCTGACGACAAAAAAAGGCGACCCGCCGGGCCGCCCTATCTACGTCGCACAAGGCGCTCAAGCGTCGTCAGCGATCTTGCTCAAGCGCGCCTGCATCGCCAGCACTTTCTTGGCGTAGCGCGCTTCGGGGTCCTTCAGCGCGCCACCGTAGTACTGCAGGCCGCGCTGGATCGAGCCATAGCGACGAATCCCCTCCTTGATCACCAGCGCGCCGACGCGCACATTGGTTTCCGGGTCGAACAAGGACTCCGGGGTGGCGTCCGGGCCGATTTTCTCCATGTGGAAGCGCGGAATCACCTGCATCAGCCCTTGCGCCCCCACGGTGCTCTCGGCCATCGGGTTGAAGCTCGACTCGATCGCCATCACCGCCACGATCAGCAGGGGGTCCAGACCCAGTTGGGCGCCCGACACCTGAGCACGCACCAGCGACTTGTGCAGCGCGGTTTCCGACACCCGGTAGCGGCGCGCCACATAGGCGCGGACGCGGGTCAGGCTCTCCGACAGCTTCACTCGCGACGTGGCGGCCACGGGCGCTTCGGCCAGTGCTTCGGGCGCGTTGGTGTCCGGTTCGAAGTCAATCGCTTCCACGACGAGAGTCGGCGCCAGCGACGCCCTGGCCTCAGCGATCGGCGACAGGGGCAGCGCACGCAGCGCCTGCGGTTCGATCACACTGGCCATCAGCGCGGCAATCGACAGCAGGCCCAGGGTCAGCATGGCGCCGTGAGCGAAATGCACCAGAAAGCTGCCCAGTCGTTCGCCAGCGTGGATCAGTTTGTTCGCAATGTTCATGTGGCCTCCAAGTGATCCGCGCCCAGTGCGCTTGTGGCACACCGCTCTGCATCCGTGTCGCGGCGTGTGCCGCGGCATGCAGGCGAGCATCGGATCGCCAGTGGTTTCCGGCGCCCCCATCCTGGATGGGTCGCCCATTTAACTCGGCCGCGCCTTCGTCCTTGAAACAACGGCCACGAATTGATTGCTGCAATGCAGCAATTTGGAGTCTACGGGGCGGAGCGCGGACCTGTCAATTTCATCAGATCCTTGTAAACATTGACGATTAGGCGGCAATACCGCTGAAACGACCAACCGGCGCGGCTTTTGCGCCAGCCATAAAAAACGGGGCCGAAGCCCCGTTTGTTGCAACCGCACAACAGTTCCTTCTGGCGTTCAGCCCTCGGCGGGAATCCGCAGCACCTGCCCGGGATAGATCTTGTCCGGGTGCGCCAGCATCGGCTTGTTGGCCTCAAAAATGACCATGTACTTGTTGGCGTTGCCATAGAACTTCTTGGCGATCGCCGACAGGGTGTCGCCGCGCACCACGGTGTGGAACTGCGCTTCCGGGGCCGGGTGGGTGACCACAATGGTGTCCTGCACTTCACCCACCCCGGCCACGTTGCCGGCGGCCAGCAGCACCTTCTCGCGGGTGGCCTGGTCGGGCGTGGAACCGCCCACGGTGACCACCGAGGTCGCCCCGTCAAAGGCCACGGTCAGCCCTTCGACCGGCAGCTTCAGGGTTTCGATGTAGGTCTTGATCGCCGCGGCGGCCTTGGCGTTGGCGTCCGGCGCGGAAGTGGCGGCCTTGGCCTCGCCCGACCCGAAGAGCTTCTCGCCCGCGTCCTTGATAAAACTGAACAAACCCATGAATCACTCCTTGCTGAGATTGAATCCGTATCAGCCGACTGGCTGCATGCCGAGACTTATACGTCACATCGTCCGGCAAGGGGAATCCCCGACACACAAACTTGCGTCTTGCCGACGGCCGATGCGGCCAGCCCGGCGCGCAACCGCGACCAGTCAAAATACGGCCCGGGGTCGGTCTTGCGGCCGGGAGCGATGTCGCTGTGGCCGACCACGTCCTCGACCGGAGAGTGCTGGCACAAACGGGCGATGACCTCGGTCAGCCGCTCGTACTGGGCGTCGCAGAACGGCTGAGTGTCGGCGCCTTCGAGCTCGATGCCGATCGAGAAATCATTGCAGCGCGCACAGCCATTCCAGTCACTGACGCCAGCATGCCAGGCGCGCTGGACGATGGGCACGCACTGGATCAACGCGCCATCGCGGCGAATGAACAGGTGCGCCGACACCGTGAGACCGGCGATGGTAGCGTAGTAGGGATGGGCTGCGGGGTCGAGCCGGTTGGTGAACAGCTCGATCACGCCGGGGCCGCCGAACTGCTCGGGTGGCAGGCTGATGGCGTGCACCACGATCAGGCGGATCGCCGCGCCGGCGGGACGTTCGTCGCAATTCGGTGAGGGGATGCGCGCCGCCCCGTCCAGCCAGCCGGCGGCGTCGATGCCGGCCGCCGCGCTCAATCCTTCATCCCCAGCCGCTCCATGCGGTAGCGCAGCGAGCGGAAGGTGACCTTGAGCAGGCGCGCGGCGGCGGTGCGGTTGCCCTCGGTCTGTTCGAGCGCATCGACGATCGCCTGCCGCTCGAGGCCATCCAGATAATCCTGGAGGCCGCTGCGGGTGGCCTCCTCGCGGCTGTTGGCGGTCGGCGGCTCCTGACCGAGGATCGGCTCCAGCGCCAGGTCCTCGACATGAATAATCTCGCCCCCCGACAGCGCCAGCGCGCGCTCCAGCGTGTTCTCCAGTTCGCGCACGTTGCCCGGAAAGCCATAGCCGCTCAGCGCCTCCGCCGCCTGGGTGGACAGCCGCGGCAGCGCCACCCCGGACTGCCCGGCGAGCCGCGCGAGCAAGGCCTCGGCGAGCATCGGGATGTCTTCGCGGCGCTCGCGCAGGGCCGGCATTTTCAGTTCGATGACGTTGAGCCGGTAGAACAGATCCTGGCGGAACGCGCCGGCCTCGACCAGATTACGCAGGTTCTGGTGGGTGGCGCTGACGATGCGCACATCCACCGCCCGCTCGTCGGTTTCGCCGATGCGTCGGACCCGCTTTTCCTGGATCACGCGCAGCAGCTTGACCTGCATCGACAACGGCAGATCGGCCACCTCGTCGAGAAACAGGGTGCCGCCGTCAGCGGCCTGGAAGAAGCCGTCATGGTCGCTGTCCGCACCGGTGAACGCGCCCTTGCGATAGCCGAAGAACTCGCTCTCCATCAGATTTTCGGGAATCGCCCCGCAGTTGACCGCCACGAACTGCCCCTGCGCGCGCGGCCCCAGCCCATGCACCGCCCGCGCCGCGCGCTCCTTGCCACTGCCCGACTCGCCGGAGATGTAGACCGGCGCCTGACTGCGCGCGAGCTTGCCGATGAGCTGGCGCACCTGCCCCATCGCGTTGGATTCGCCGATCAGGAAGGCGCTGGCGTCCTTTTCGCCCTCCGCCTCGCCGCCGGGCAGGCGGAACACCGACTTGACCAAGGCGCGCAACTGTTCCAGCGACACCGGCTTGGCGAGGTAGTCGAAGGCCCCCGCCTTGAGCGCCACCACCGCGTTCTCCATGCTGCCGTAGGCGGTGATCACCGCCACCGGCAAGTCCGCGCAGTGCTCGTTGATGTAGCGCACCAGCTCCAGACCGTCGCCGTCGGGCAGGCGCATGTCGGTCAGGCACAGGCGGTAGCTGTTCTTCTCCAGCAGCGCGCGCGCCTCGGCCACGGTGCCGACCGAATCCGCCCCCAGCCCCATCCGGATGAGGGTCATCTCCAGCAACTCGCGGATGTCTTCCTCGTCGTCGATGACCAGCACGTCCGGCCCGCCCGGCCGCTGGCGTCGTTCCTTGCCACTCATGGTTCACTCATCCCGCTCAGACAGAAATGGGCGCCGCCCTCGCCCTCGACGAGGGTCAGATGGGCGCGATTGGCCTCGGCCAGCTCCCGCGCAATGTACAAGCCCAGCCCGGTGCCCTTGGCGTGGGTGGTGAAGAACGGCTCGAACAACTGCCCCAGATGGCTGGCGGCAATCCCCGGCCCGTCGTCGCACACATGCACCTCGGTGCGCCCGTCGGCGGCCTGCGCCCACACGCGGATCGCACCGGGGCCGGCGCTGGCGTAACGCCGCGCGTTGCCGAGCAGGTTCCACAGAATCTGGTGGAGGTGGGCGCGATCGAAGGCGAGCGTCAGCGCCGCCGGCACATCGACCGCGATCTGCGCTTTCTCGGTCTCGCCGTGCAGGGTGAATTCGTCGAGAAACTCGCGCACGAAGCTCGCCAGCACCAGCGCCTCGGGGTGGGCGCGGTCGCGCCGCCCGAGCGAGAGCACGTCGCGCACCAGCTGCTCGATGCGCTGCGCGTTGTCGTTGATGATGCGGGTCAGGCGGGCCTGGCTCTCGGCGCGCTTTTCCTCGCGCAGCAACTCGGCGGCGTGGCTCACCGCGGTGAGCGGATTGCGGATCTCGTGCGCGATGCCGGCGGTCAACCGGCCCAGCGCGGCGAGCTTGATCTGCTGCGCCTGCGCCTGGATCTGCGCCATGTCCTGCAGATAGATCAGGGTATCGCCGCCGGCCTCGCTCGGGATCACCACCCGGAAACGCACCGCCTTGCCACCCTCGGGGTGGAACAGTCGCGACTCGTCACCGCCCGTACCACCCGCCAGCGCCGCGGCCAGTTCCGGGGCCGCCTGCGCGAGCGGCGCGCCGTCGTTCAGCGGGCTGCCGAGCAGGCGCGCGGCCTGCGGGTTGGCCTGGCTGACGCACTGGCGCGGGTCGAGCACGATCACCCCGTCGGGCATGTCCTCGATGATCCGTTCGTTGATCGCCTGCTGCTTGGCCAGATCGGCGCCACGGGTGCGCGCGAGCAGCTCGTTGACGAGCGCCCGCCGGGCCAGCAGGCGCGCCATCAGCGCCACCCCGAAGAAGCCGATGCACACCATGCCGGCCACGAAGAAGTCGGTCGCCTGCCCCGCGCCGAGGGCGCGAATGCCGTTCTCGGTCAACACCGCCACGGTCGCCAGCGCGGCGTAGAACAGCACCCACTGCCCCTGACCGACCAGCCCGCCACCGGCCAGCAACACCATCAGCAAGGTCGGCAAACCGCCATTGACGCCGTTGCTGGCGTGCATCAGCAAGGTCAGCGCGATGATGTCGACCACCATCTGCAAGGTCACCACCCGGTCGAAGCCGAAGCGCCGCGAAACATCCGGAAAGCCCATCGCCAGCACTGCCAGCAAATAGCCGACGGCGACCACCACGAACATCACCGGCGCGCTGTCGCCCAGCCCCATGCTGCGGCCGAACACCGCGAACACCGCGGCCATGACCAGCCGGAAAATGTTGAAGTAGCGCAGCGAGACACGCCGCGCGGCGTCGGCCGAGGCCAGCGTGATGTCGCCGCCGGCGCGATCAGCCGCCACGGGCGTGCTCATCGCAGCAGTAGAAGGTCTCGCCGCGCCGGACGCCCTCGCTCTCGGGCACCAGCAGCCCGCAGCGGGCGCAGGAGAGGATCTGCTCGGCTTCGCCCACCGGCGGCGCGGGGCGCGCTGATTGCACGCGCTCACGCGCCGAGCCGGCCTGACGCAGGAGACGACGACCCCAGTAGATCGCGAACAGGACGAGCAGGAAAACGAGCAGCTTCGACACGATGGCGGGGGCGAGGGAGACAGGGCCGAAAAGTGTAGCACGCACCCCGTCGGGCGCCGCGCTACACCGCCCGCAGGCGGGCGCAGGCCGCTTCCAGCGTGTCGTCGTGTTTGGCAAAGCAGAAGCGCACGACGCGCGCGTCGTGACCGTCGGCAAAGAAGGCCGACAGCGGAATCGCCGCCACCCCGACCTCGCGCGTCAGCCACTCGACGAAGGCGCGATCCGGCCGATCGTCAAAGTGGCCGTAGCGCGCGCACTGAAAATAGGTGCCGGCGCAAGGCAGCAGCTCGAAGCGCGAGCCCGCCAGCGCCGCCCGAAAGCGGTCGCGCTTGGCCTGATAAAAATCCGCCAGCGCGCGGTGTCGCGAGGCGTCGGCCATGTAGTCGGCGAGCGCGCATTGCACCGGCGTGTTCACGGTGAACACGTTGAACTGGTGCACCTTGCGAAACTCGCTCATCAGCGCCGCCGGAGCCACCACGTAGCCGACCTTCCAGCCGGTGATGTGATAGGTCTTGCCAAAGCTGGAGACGATCACGCTGCGCTCGGCCAGCGCCGGGTGGCGCGCGCAGCTCTGGTGCAGCGCGCCGTCGAAGACGATGTGCTCGTACACCTCGTCGGAGAGAATCACGATGTCGGTGCCGCGCACCACCGCCGAGAGCGCCGCCATGTCATCCACCGACCACACGCTGCCGGTCGGGTTGTGCGGCGAGTTGATGATGATCATCCGCGTGCGCGGCGACACCCGCGCCGCCACCTGCGCCCAGTCCGGCCGATAGTCCGGCGCCTGCAGCGGCACGCGGACGACCGTGGCGCCCTGCAGCTCGATCGCCGGGGCGTAGGAATCGTAAGCCGGCTCGAACACGATCACCTCGTCACCCGGATGGACCAGCGCGGCGATGGCGGTAAACAGCGCCTGCGTGGCGCCGGCGGTCACCGTCACCTCGCGCTCCGCGTCGTAGCGCGTGCCGTACAGATCGGCCACCTTGGCGGCGACCGCCTCGCGCAGCGCGGGCATTCCGGCCATCGGCGGATACTGGTTCATGCCCTCGCGCATCCAGTGCGCGACGCGCTCGAACAGCACCGGCTCGGCGTTAAAATCGGGGAAGCCCTGCGACAGGTTGATCGCCCCCGCCTCGCTCGCCATGCGCGACATCACGGTGAAGATGGTGGTGCCCACGCCCGGCAGGCGGGAGCGAACGGCAAAGGGCAGGTCGGGCATGGCAGGCTCGCAGGCACGCGGGGAATCAACCGATTCTGGCAGAGGCCGCACGGCGCGCCAAGCCGCCCTCGCGCGACGATACAATAGCGCCCATGAACGCCCCCGCCCCCACGCCGACGCTGGTCCGCCACGCCGACCATATCGACATCCTCGACCAGACCCGGCTGCCGCATCAGCGCGTGGTCTGCCCGCTGTACACGCTGGAGAGTGTCGCCAACGCAATCACCCGCATGCAGGTGCGCGGCGCGCCGCTGATCGGCGCCACCGCCGCCTATGGCATGGCGCTGGCGATGCGGCGCGATCCGTCCGACGCGAACCTCGACCACGCCTGGTCCGACCTGAACGCCACGCGGCCCACGGCGGTCAACCTGCGCTGGG
>JAGRFO010000208.1 GCA_020446005.1 Rhodocyclaceae bacterium
AGAGCACCGAAAAGCTTGCCTGCCCGAGCGGTGTGCCCAGCTCGCGGCGCAGCGTCAGCAATTGCATCACCACCGCGGTCGAGGACAGCGCCAGGGTCAGCCCCAGCACCACCGAGGCACGCATTCCGTTGCCGAAGTGGTAGGACAGTGCGCCCAGCGCCAGCGCCGACAGCAGCACCTGCAGGGTGCCCACCCCGAACACCCAGCGGCGCATCGCCCACAGCCGGTCGATCGACATCTCCAGGCCGATCATGAACATCAGGAACACCACCCCCAGCTCGGCGAACACCGCCACGTGGTCGGTCTGCGGAAAACTCAGGTAAGACAGCCAGGGCAGGCTGTCGACAAAGCGTCCCAGACCATGCGGACCGACGATCGCGCCGAGGGTGAGGAAGCCCAGCACCGGGTTGATCGAGCGGCGCTGGAGGAGGGGAATCAGCACCCCGGCCAGCGCCAGGAACAGAATCAGCTCGCCCAGAAAGGGGAGGCCATCGTGAGCGGACATCGGTGTCGATTGGTCGATTGGCGCCTGACAGAACGGGCGGTTCGGCGCCGTGGCGCGCAGCCCCGGCAGATGTCTCAGTGTAGCGCAATCGGCCCGCCGGACCGCCACCCCTCGCCGCCGCCCAGCGCCGCGATCGGGCGCGCATGGCGCAACATGTCACGGCGGTGTGTGATGCGTACGTTCTATACTCGCCGGTCCGAGCCGGCCTATTTCAGAAGGACTGCCCCCTCATGACGTTTGGCACGACCGCCCGACACCTGCGCCGCGGCGCCCTCGCCCTGAGCCTCGCCTTCAGCCTCAACGCCCTCGCCGGCGACCCCGGCAAGGCCGCCGCCTTCTACGAAGACGGCCTCGCCCGCTTCGAGCGCGGCGACACCGCCGGCGCCGTCATCCAGCTCAAGAACGCCCTCCAGCAAGACGAGCGCATGCTCTCCGCCCACGTCCTGCTCGGCCGCGCGCTGCTCAAGGAGACCGAACTGCCCGCCGCCGAAGCGTCCTTCGACCAGGCCCTCAAGCTCGGCGTCAGTCCCTCCGAGATCGCCGTCCCGCGCGGTCAGTTGCTGATGCTGCTGGGGCGCGCCAAGGCGGTGCTGCGCGACATCCATCCCGACGGGCTGAGCGGCGAAGCGCGGGTCGAAGTGCTCTCCATGCGCGCCACCGCGATGGCCAGCGAAGGCGACGAGCGCGGCGCACGGCAGACCTTCCAGGAGGCCATCGACGCCGACCCCCAATCCATCCGGCCCTACCTCTCGCTGGTGCCCTTCCTGCTCCAGCAAGGCGAGGTGCTGGCGGCTCGGGAGAGCATCGACCGCGCGATGGCGCTCGACCCCAACGATGGCGGCCTGTGGAACCTGCGCGCTTCACTGCTGCACGCTCAGGGCGAATTGGTCGAGGCGCTGGCAGCGTATTCGAAAACCCTGACGCTGGACGAGAAACACGTCGACGCCCGCGTCGCCCGCGCCTCGCTGCTCCTCGACCTCAAGCGCGATGCCGAGGTCGCGCGCGATCTGGACTATCTCGCCGAGCACGCCAAGGCCGAGCCGCGCTCCGCCTATCTGCGCGCCGTACTGGCCGGCCGCCGCGGCGACGGCGACGCGGTGCAAAAGGCGCTCAGCGAAGTCGCCAGCCTGGTCGACCGTCTGCCGCCCGAATACCTCAAGGCCAACGAGCAGCTGCTCATGCTCGGTGCGCTGGCGCACCACGGCCTGGGCGCGCCGCAAAAATCCAAAGGCCTGCTCGACGCCCTCATCAACCGCTACCCGCGCAACCTCGGCGCGCGCAAGCTGCTGGCCAGCATCTATATGGACGAGAACGACAGCGTGCGCGCGCTCAGCGCCATCGAGCCGGTGCTGCGCGTGCGCGGGGACGATCCGCAGGCGCTGCTGCTCGCCGGTCGCGCGCAACTGGCCAGCAAGCGCTACCTCCAGGCCACCCGCTATCTGGAGCGCGCTGCACAGCTGATGCAGGGCAACGCCCAGGCGCAGGCTGCGCTCGGCTACAGCCTGCTCGGCGGCGGCGAGGCCGAAGCCGGCATCGCCAGCCTCGAAAAGGCCTTCGCCGCCAACCCGGGCGACGGCGGCGTCGGCATGGTGCTGACCTCGCTCTACATGCAGCGCGGCGACACCGCCAAGGCGCTGAGCGTGGCCGAAGGGCTGGTCAAGGGCAGCCGCGAGAACCTCTCGGCGCTCAACCTGCTTGGTGCCATCCGCGCCGCCTCGGGCGACGTGGCCGGTGCGCGCGCCGCTTACGAGCAAGTGCTGCAGCGCGATCCCGACTTCGTGCCGGCGCAGCTCAACCTCGCCCGTGTCGAAGTCGAAGAAAATCGTCCCGAGGCCGCCCGCGCGCGGCTCACCGCGCTGTTCGACAAGCGCAAGGACGACGCCCGCGTGATGCACGAGCTCGGCCTGCTGGCGCAGCGCGAGGGCAACATGACCGAGGCCATCGACTGGCTGCGCAAGGCC
>JAGRFO010000209.1 GCA_020446005.1 Rhodocyclaceae bacterium
GTTCGCCGTTGATGAAGTTGCCCACCCGCCCGGCGGCCAGCCCGGTGGGCACCAGCGGGGCGATGAAATCGGTGATCTGCCAGAAGCCCTTGCCGCTCTTGCGGCCGTACAGCCACATCGCCACCAGCACCCCGAGAAAGCCGCCGTGAAAGCTCATGCCGCCCTTCCAGATGGCGATCAGTTCGGCCGGATGGCTGAAGTAATAGCCCGGCTGGTAGAACAGAATCTCGCCCAGCCGCCCGCCGATCACCACCCCGAGGACGCCGTAAAAGAGCAGGTCGTCGAGCTGTTGCGACGTCCACCCCAGTTCGGGCCGGCGGCGCAGATGGGCGCGGCCGAGCAGCATGAACAGCCCGAAGGCGAGCAGGTACATGAGGCCGTACCAGTGCACCGACAGCGGGCCGATGGCGATCGCCACCGGGTCGATCTGGGGGTAGGTGAGCATCGTCGGGCCGTTTAGTCGCTCTCGCCGAGGCTGGCTTTGAGCGCCTTGAGTTCGCTACGCAGCGCCGCGACCTCGCTCTCCAGTGCTTCCACGCGGGCGCCCAGCCCGCCGCCGCCCGATGGCGCGGCGACGCTGGCGAGGATCGCGTCGACGTCGATCGCGCCGCACATCAGGTGCATGTAGCGCGCCTCCTTGGCGCCCGGCGCGCGCGGCAGCTGAGTGACCATCGGCGGATACTTTTCGCCCAGATGGTCGAGCACCGCCAGCACCGCCGCGATGTCGTCGAAGCGGTGCATCCGCTCGGCGCGCTGGCGCAGCTCGCCCGGGGTTTGCGCGCCGCGCAGCATCAGCAGCGCCAGCACCGCCTGCTCGGCCGGTGGCAGCGAATGGCGCAGGCGCACCAGGTGTTCGTACTTGACCACCCGCGCCCCTTCGCGCCGGCCGATCAGCCCGCGCGCGTGCAGGCTGTCGATGGCGTCGGTGACTTCGGCCTCGCTGAGGCTCATCACCGGGTCGCGGCCGGTGAGCTGGTTGCAGCCGGTGGTGAGCGCGTTGACGCTCAGCGGGTACTGGTCGGGGGTGGTGAAGCCTTTTTCGATCAGCACGCCCAGCACGCGCGCCTCGACCGGGCTGAGGTCAAATCCGTCGGGAGAATCTGCTGAGGTCATGGCCGCATCCGTGCTGTGATCGGGCGCTCATGATAGCGGATCGCGACCCGGCTCAGCCGTCGGCGAGGGCGGCGCGGGCGAGGTCGATGAGCTGGCACGTCGAGGCATCGGCATCGGCCGGGTAGCTGCCGTCGGCAAACGCGGCTTCGATCCTGCGAGCCAGTTGCTTGCCGAGCTCCACCCCCCACTGGTCGAAGCTGTTGACCCCCCACAGCACCCCTTGCGTGAACACCTTGTGCTCGTACATCGCCAGCAATGCGCCGAGGCTGTGCGGGGTGAGCGCGTCGAGCAAAATCAGGTTGGTCGGGCGGTTGCCGGGGAAGCTGCGGTGCGGCAGCAACTCGGTGATGCGCGCCGGTGCGATGCCGGCGGCCTGCATCTCGGCGCGCGCTTCGTCCGGCGTGCGCCCGGTCATCAGCGCCTGCGCCTGGGCGATGCAGTTGGCGAGCACGATGCGGTGGTGGGCCGGCGGGCTGTTGGGGTTGCGCAGGCTGACGACGAAGTCGGCCGGAATCAGCTGGGTGCCCTGGTGCAGCAACTGGTAGAAGGCATGCTGGCCGTTGATGCCGCTGGCACCCCACACCACCGGCCCGGTGGCACCCTCGACCGGCTGGCCGGTGGCGGTGGTGCTCTTGCCGTTGCTCTCCATGTCGAGCTGTTGCAGGTAGCCCGGCAACTGGCGCAGGCCGTGGTCGTAGGGGGCGACCATGTGGGTGGCCGCGCCGAGGCCGTTCACGTACCACACCCCGATCAGGGCGAGCAGCACCGGCAGGTTGTCGCGCCAGGGTGCGGTGCGGAAGTGGACGTCCATGGCGTGCGCGCCGGCGAGCAGTTCGCGGAACGCGGCCGGCCCGACGGCGAGCATGATCGGCAGGCCGATCGCCGACCACAGCGAGTAGCGCCCGCCGACCCAGTCCCAGAAGCCGAACATGTTGGCGGGGTCGATGCCGAATCCGGCGACCGCTTCGGCGTTGGTTGACACCGCCACGAAGTGACGCGCGATGTCGGCCTCGCCGCCGCCCTGGGCGAGGAACCACTGGCGCGCGGTGGCGGCGTTGGTCAGCGTCTCTTGGGTGGTGAAGGTTTTCGAGGCGATCACGAACAAAGTGGTGGCCGGATCGAGCTGGCGCAGCAGGCCGGTGATGCGCGCGCCGTCGACGTTGGCGACGAAGTGGGTGCGCAGGCGCGGGTGACCGAGCGGGCGCAGCGCGTCGCACACCAGGCGCGGGCCGAGGTCCGAGCCGCCGATGCCGATGTTGACGATGTCGCGCACCGGCTGGCCGGTGAAGCCGGTCCATGTGCCCTCGCGCACCGCGTTGGCAAATGCGCCCAGGCGGTCGAGTTCGGCATGCACTGCGGTGTTCACGTCTTCGCCGTCGCCCCTCAGGGCGGGCGTGCGCGGGGCGCGCAGGGCAGTGTGCAGCACCGCGCGATGCTCGGTGATGTTGATTGGCGCGCCGGCGAACATGGCGTCGATGGCGCGGCGCAGATGGCTCGCGTCGGCCAGCTCGCACAGGGCGCTGAGCCCGGTTTCGTCGATGCGGTTCTTGCTGTAGTCGACGAATACCGGCCCCATCCGCGCCTGCATGCGCGCGGCACGGTCGGCGTCGGCGGCGAACATCTCGCGCATGTGTCGCTTGTTCAGCGCTTCGGCGTGGGCGTGCACCCGGTGCCAGGCGGCGGCGCGGGTGCGGGGCGAGGTTTTTGCGTGCGGCATGAATACGTCCGGCGGTCAGCGGTTGATGCAGGCGGCTTATTTTAGGTGACGCGGGGCGGTACGTCACGCCGGCAAGCGCGCGCGGGTTTTGTCGTGCACGATCTGCATTGCACCGGCCCCGCGTTACAATGATCGATTCGATAGCATGCTTCGCGGAGACACCCCATGCCCCAGTACCGTTCTCGCACTTCGACCGCCGGCCGCAACATGGCGGGCGCCCGCGCCCTGTGGCGCGCGACCGGGATGAAGGATGGCGATTTCGAGAAACCGATCATCGCCGTGGTCAACAGCT
>JAGRFO010000210.1 GCA_020446005.1 Rhodocyclaceae bacterium
TCGTCGTTCATGATCTCGCAGATCACCGAGGCCGGCTCCAGCCCGGCGATGGCGGCCAGATCGCAGCCCGCCTCGGTATGCCCGGCGCGGATCAGCACCCCGCCGGGGCGCGCCATGATCGGGAAGATGTGCCCCGGCTGCACGATGTCGGCCGGCTTGGCGGCGCGCGCCACCGCAGCCTGGATGGTGCGCGCCCGGTCGCCCGCCGAAATGCCGGTGGTGACCCCGCTGGCGGCCTCGATGGAGACCGTGAACGCGGTGCCGTGCGAGCTTTTGTTGCTGCGCGCCATCTGGTTCAGGCCGAGCTGGGCGCAGCGCCCCTCGGTCAGCGTCAGGCAGATCAGGCCGCGGCCGTGCTTGGCCATGAAGTTGATGGCGTCGGCGGTGACATGCTCGGCCGCCAGCACCAGGTCGCCCTCGTTCTCGCGGTCTTCCTCATCCACCAGCACCACCATGCGGCCGGCGCGGATGTCTTCGATGATGTCGGTAATGGGCGCCAGTGCGCTCACGGTGTTCTCCAGGGGGATTATTGTTGTTCGTCGCGCCAGGCGAGCATGCGCTCGACGTAGCGGGCGATGATGTCGATTTCGAGATTGACCCGCGCGCCGGCGTGCACATGCTTGAGCGTGGTGACCTCGACGGTGTGAGGGATCAGGTTGATCGAAAAGTCGGTGCCGCTGACCGCGTTGACGGTCAGGCTCACGCCATTGACGGTGATCGAGCCCTTGCGCGCGATGTAGCCGGCCAGCGCGGCCGGCGCGCGGATCTCCAACTCGTGGCTCTCCCCGATGGGGGCGAATTTGAGCACCTCGCCGACGCCATCCACATGACCGGTGACGATGTGCCCGCCGAGCCGGTCGTCGGCGCGCAGGGCCTTTTCCAGATTGACCTCGCCGCCCGTGGTGTCGAGTCCGACGGTGCAGTTGAGGGTCTCGCGCGAGACATCGAATTGCGCCGTGTTGCCGTCCATGCCGATCACGGTCAGGCACACCCCGTTGTGGGCGATGGAGTCGCCGATCGCCACGTCGGCGAGGTCGAGCGCCCCGGTGTCGACCGACAGGCGCAGGCCGTCGGCGAGGGGCGTGATGTGGGTGATTCGGCCGGTGGCGGCCACGATGCCGGAGAACATGGCGTCTCGGTTGCGCTTGAAACGGCGCATTCTAAGCGATTTTGGCGCCCTTCGGCCGCTGCGGGTGTCAGTTCGGGGGCGTCAGCGCCGCGTCGAGCTGGCGGGTGAACGCCTCGGCCGGCATGAAGCCCACCACCCGCTGGCCGGTGATCTCCGCGCCGCCGGGGCGGAAGAAGATGATGCCCGGCGGGCCGAACAGGTCGAAGCGCTTGAGCAGGGCCTGGTCGTCGGCGCTGTTGGCGGTCACGTCGGCCTTGAGCAGCAGCATCCGGCTCATGCGCGCCTGCACCGCCGGGTCGGAGAAGGTGAAGCGCTCCATCTCCTTGCACGACACGCACCAGTCGGCATAGAAGTCGAGCATCACCGGGCGGGTCGAGGCGGCGATGCGCGCATCGAGTTCCGCCACCGAACGCACTTTCTGGAACGCCGGCACCGGGGTCGCGGCGTTGCCGCCACGCAGCCCGGCCAGCGGCTGGAGCGGGTCGCGCGAGCCGGCCATCGCGCCGACCAGCAAGGTGGCGCCCAGGATCAGCGCGATCACCCCGACCGCTTTCCAGAAACGCTGCCAGCTACGCACATGCTGCGGCAGCGGGTCGAGCGCGTGCAGGTAAATGCCCGAGAAAACCAGCAGCGCGCCGTAGCCGATCATCGGCACGATGGCCGGCACCACCGGCGAGATCATCCACACCGCCAGCGCCAGCAGGATGACGCCGAAGGCCTTCTTGACCCCTTCCATCCACGGCCCGGCCTTGGGCAGCACCGAGCGCGCCGCCACGCCCACCGCCAGCAGCGGGGCGCCCATGCCCAGCGCCATCACGAACAGGGCGCTGCCGCCGAGCACCGCATCGCCGGTCTTGGCGATGTAGAGCAGGGCGCCGGCCAGCGGGGCCGCCACGCAGGGGCCGACGATGAGCGCCGAGAGCACGCCCATGACCACCACCCCGTGCAGCGAGCCGCCCTTTTCGTGGCTGGCGGTGTCCGAGAGCTTGCTCTGCAGTGCGGTGGGCAGTTGCAGCTCGTAGAAGCCGAACATCGACAGCGACAGCACCACGAACAGCAGCGCGAAGGCCGACAGCACCCACACGTTCTGCAAGGCCGCCGAGAGCAGGGCGCCCGACAGGCCGGCGGCGACGCCGGCCAGCGCGTAGGTGACCGCCATGCCCAGCACGTAGGCCAGCGACAGCTCGAAGGCGCGCAGCTTGGAGATCTTGTGCCCGTGGCCGACGATGATGCCGGAGAGGATCGGGATCATCGGGAAGCAGCAGGGCGTGAACGCCAGCAGCAGGCCGAAGCCGAAGAAGGACAGCAGCACCAGCGGCACGCTTTGGCCTGAGAGCAGGCCGGCAATGCGGCCGGATTCGTCGCCGGCCGGCGCGGGCGGCGTCGCGGTGCCGGTCGGGCGGTCAATGGCCGGCGCGCTGCCACCTAGGCCGAGCTGGGAGAGGATGCTGCCGCCGCCGGCCGCGCCGCTCTGGGTGAGATCGACGTTCAGGCGCTGCGGGGTGGGCGGGAAGCACACCCCGATGTCGGCGCAGCCCTGGCTGACGACGGTGAGCTCGAAATGGGCGATGTCGGCCGGCGCGCTGACCGGCAGCGTGAACACGAGGTCGTGACGATAGGTTTCGACCTCGCCAAAGAACTCGTCGTGCTTCTTCTTGCCCGGTGGCAGCTCGGGCGGGCCGACCGTGACCGATTCGGGCTCGGTGCGGAACTGGAACTTGTCCTTGTACAGGTAGTAGCCGTCCTCGATGGCGAAGCGCACCTCGATCTGCTCTGGCGAGAGGGTGCGCACGCTGGCGCGATAGGCTTGTTCGGGCGGGAGCAGTTGCTGCGCCTGGGCGGGGCCGAGCAGGCTGAGCAGCAGCAGGAGCGGGGCGAGGAGGCGGATCATGAGGGAGTCGGTTCAGGCGTCCGGGGTGGTTTCGGTCCGCACCCAGTCGAGGTAGCCGGGCAGGCCGTGCGTCACAGGGACCGCGACGATTTCGGGAAGTTCATAGGGATGAGCGGCCGCGATCGCCTTTTCCAGCGCCGGGTAGTTCGCTTGGGGGGTCTTGATGAGCAGCGGTACTTCGCTGGCGGTTTCGATTGCGCCTTGCCAGCGATACACCGAGGTGGCCGGGGCGAGCACGTTCACGCAGGCGGCGAGGCGCTGCGTCACCAGCGAGCTGGCCAGCGTGTGTGCGCTGGCGGCGTCGGGCAGTGTGGTGAGGACCAGCAGCACGGGGGCGGTCATGGTGATCTCACTTGAGCAGGCGACGGCGGGTGAGCGACACCGCCAGCCAGAACGCCACCGCGGCGTAAGCCGCCAGCACCGCCGCGTGCAGCGCCACCCCGGTCGGCGCATGGCCGAGCATCAGCGGGCGGGCGATCGCGATGGCGTGGGACAGCGGCAGCAGTTGCGCCGCCGCCTGCAAGCTCGCGGGGAGCTGGTCGAGCGGAAAGAACACCCCCGAGAGCAGCGCCATCGGGGTGATGAAGAGGGTGAAGTAGTACATGAAGAAGTCGTAGCTCGGCGCCAGCGCGGTGACCACCAGCCCCATCGCCGCGAAGCACAGCCCGATCAGGAAGATCAGCGGCACCGCGCCGAGCGCCAGCGCGCTGTGGGTGAAGCCGAACAGCGCCACCACGAGCAGGATCGCGCAGCCCGACAGGGTGGCCTTGCTGGCGGCCCAGATCATTTCGGCGAGCACGATGTCGTCGAGCGCCAGCGGCGCGTTCATGAGGCCTTCCCAGGTGCGCTGCACGTGCATCCGCGAAAACGCCGAGTAGAGGGTCTCGAAGCTCGCCGTGTTCATGCACGAAAAGCACACCATGCCGGCGGCCAGAAAGTGCACGTAGGGCACGCCGTCGACGGTCTCGACCAGCGCGCCCAGGCCGTAGCCGAGGCCGAGCAGATAGATCATCGGGTCGGCCAGATTGCCCAGCAGCGAGGGTGCTGCCAGCTTGCGCCACACCCGGTAGTTGCGCGACCACACCGACGCAAAGCGCCAGGACAGGCTGGGCGGGCGAAAGGAGTGGGCGGTGGCGGGCATCGTCGCCTTCGGTCGGAATCGAGTGGCCGATTATAATCACCCTTCCCCCACCCGCCTTGCGCTGGCTCAGCCGATGACCGATTCCCGCCCCGCCCACGGCGCCGAAGCCTCGCCGCTGGGCGCACCCGCCGCCTACCGCAACACCTACGCGCCCGAACTGCTGTTTCCGGTGCCACGCGCGGCCAAGCGCGCCGAACTCGGACTGGGCGCGACCCTGCCCTTCGTCGGTGAAGATCTGTGGAACGCCTACGAAGTGTCGTGGCTCGACCCGCGCGGCAAGCCGGTGGTGGCGATGGGCGAATTCCGCGTGCCGGCCGTCTCGCCGTGGTTGATCGAATCCAAATCGCTCAAGCTCTACCTCAACAGCTTCAACGCCACCCGCTTCGGGGCCATGGGCGAGGTCGAAGCGCGCATCGCGCACGACCTCATCGCTGTCGCAGGCGCGCCGGTGGTCGTTCGGCTATTTGGGCTTGACGCCGTGCCGCGTCACGTCACCACCTTGCCGGGGAGCTTGATCGACCATCTCGATGTCGAGATCAGCGACTACACCCCCGCGCCGCAGCACCTGCGCGCCGACGCCGCGCAGGCGGTGGTGAGCGAGACGCTGGTCTCGCACCTGCTCAAATCCAACTGCCTGGTCACCGGCCAGCCGGACTGGGCGACGCTGTACGTGCGCTACCGTGGCGCGCCGATCGACCGCGCCGGGCTGCTGCGCTACATCGTCTCCTTTCGCGAGCACAACGAATTTCACGAGCAATGTGTCGAGCGCATCTTCGTCGACCTGCAGACGCGCTGTGCGCCGCAGTCGCTGGCGGTGTGGGCGCGCTACACCCGGCGCGGCGGGCTCGACATCAACCCCTATCGCGCCTCGCAGCCCGGCGATCTGCCGCCGAACAGTGGCGATCCGCGTCAATAAGCCGGCCCCGGCGGTCAACATTTCCGACCGCCGGACGTTGAATCCGCATCCTGTGTTTGTTTGTCGGAGGTTTGCCATGCACGTTGCCCGTCACCTGCTTTCTGCCCTGCTCAGCCTCGGACTGGCCGCGCCCCTGCCGGCGCTGGCCGATCCGCCGGATCACGCGCCTGCGCATGGCTGGCGCAAGAAGCATGACCGAGACGACGACCGCTACTACCACGGACGCAGTGGCAAAAAGTGGGATCGCGACTACGGCGTGCGCCGCGGGCAGTGCAGTGCCGAGGCCGTGGGGGCGGTGGTTGGCGGAGTGATTGGCGGCGTGGTCGGCTCGAATGTCGGCCGCGGCGACGGGCGGCGCATTGCCACCGTGCTCGGCACCGTGCTGGGTGCGGTGGTGGGGGCCGAAATCGCCCGTGACATCGATGATGTTGACCGCGCCTGTCTGGGGCACGCGCTGGAGTTGAGCGAGGACCGCCACCGCGTCGCCTGGACCAACCCGCAAAGCGGCGCGGACTACCTGCTCGACCCCGTGCGCAGCTACCGCTCGGAGGGGCGGGATTGCCGCGAATTCGATCTCTTCACGGGGGGCAAGACCCTGCGCCGCAGCGCCTGCACGCTGGGCGACGGACGCTGGCAGATGCGCTGAACGCGTGTGTTCAGGCCGGCGGGCGCGGGGTGTCGTCGGCGTTGACGCCGGCGGTGAGCACGAAGCGCATCGCCGCTTCGCGCGTCATCTCCACCGGGGTGATCTGCGCGGTGGGTACGAACAGGGTGTAGCCGCCGATCTGGTAGCTCATCGGAAAGTACACCGCTACTTCGTCGGTGCCGCCCACCCCGGCCGGCAGGCCGGTAAAGTCGCTGCGGGTGACAAAGCCGATCAGGCGCATCGAAGTGCCCGGCCAGGTCACGCTGACCACTTTGAGGGTGTCGTCTTGCTCGTCGCTGGCGATCATGCCGAAGAAATCGCGGATCGCCGAGTAGATCGACTTGACCAGCGGAATCGACAGCACCGCATGCTCGATGCGGTGGAACAGCGCGCGAAACACCCACGCCCGCATCAGCAGCCCGACCCCGAAGATGGCGACCACGCCGAGCGCGACCCCCATCCCCGGAAAGCGCAGCTCGGGTGGCACCAGCCCGAACAGCGCCTGACCGAAGAAGGATTCGGCGGTGGTGAAAATCCATGCCAGCAGGTAGAGCGTGGCGACGATGGGGACCACGGCGAGCAGGCCGGTGGCGAAGATCTTACCGAGCGAGTTCACGGGGCAACCCTCCTTGGTTCAGTCGCGCAGGTCGCGGCCGGTGAGTTTGAGGAATACGTCTTCCAGATTGGCTGGCCGGTGCACGTAGCGCAGCCCGGTCTGGTCGGAGAGATGAGCGAGCAGCGGCGCGGCGCGGTCGGTGTAGCAGAAGGCGGTCTCGCCGCTCACCTCGCAGCGCCCGGCCAGGCGCGCGCCGTGCGCCGCGCCCCACGCCGCGATGCCGTCTGGCCAGTCGCCATAGACCTCGACCACTTCGGCCTCGATGTGCGCCGCGATCACCTCGCGCGGGGTGCCCAGCGCCAGCACCCGGCCGGAGTCGAGAATCGCCAGCCGGTGGGCGAGGCGCTCGGCCTCGTCCATGAAGTGGGTGGTGAGCAGGAGGGTGGCGCCCTCGGCGGCGAGCTGTTTGAGGCGCGCCCAGATCAGGTGGCGAGCCTGCGGGTCGAGGCCGGTGGTGGGCTCGTCGAGAATCAGCAGTTCGGGCCGGTTAACCAGCGCGCGGGCCAGGGTGAGGCGGCGCTTCATGCCGCCGGAGAGGCTCTGGATGGGGGCGTCGGCCTTGCCGGTCAGCCCGGCGAAATCGAGCAGCGCGGGGATGCGTTGCGCGCATCGTCGCCGCGTCGAGACCAAAGTAGCGGCCGAACACCGATGAGGTTTTCGGCGCAACTGAAGTCGGGGTCGAGGGCGTCGAACTGCGGCACCACGCCGACCCGCTGGCGTGCCTCGCGGGCGCGCTCCGGGGCGGGTTCGCCGCACAGGGTGATGCGGCCGGCGTCGGGCAGGGTCAGGCCGAGGGCGCAGCGCAGGGTGGTGGTTTTGCCGGCGCCGTTGGGGCCGAGCAGGGCGAAGCATTCGCCGCGCCGCAGCTGCAGCGAGAGGCCGTCGACCACCGCGCGGCCGGCGTAGCGCTTGACCAGGCCGTCGAGAATCAGCGGGGATGCCGACATCCGCCCTCCGCCGCGCGATCAGCCGGGTGGGCGGGTGCTGACGAAGCTCTCGCGCGCGCCGATGCGGGCGGCAAAGGCGGTCAGGCGGGGGTGGCGGTCACGCCAGTTGAGCGCGCCGAGGCGCAGGTCGAGGTATTCCAGCGCGCAGCCGACCGCCACGTCGGCCAGCGAGATGCGCTCGCCGTGGAACCACTCGGTTTCGCCCAGGCGGGCTTCGAGCGCTTGCAGGGCGCGCTCGATCTTGGCGCACTGGCGCTCGACGTTGCTTGGCAGCTGCGCCTCGGCGGGGCGCATGCGTTCGAGGTGGGCGAGCACCGCGGCGTCGAGAATGCCGTCGGCGAGCGCTTCGGTCTGGCGCACGCGCACCGCGGCCATGCCGTCGCGCGGCATGAAGTGGGGCGGCCGGTCGAGCGCTTCGAGATAGCCGGCGATGACCGGGGAGTCGAAGAACACTTCGCCTTCGTCGGATTCGAGCACCGGCACCTTGCCCAGCGGATTGAGCGCGGGCACCGCGGTGTCGGTCTCCCAGGGGGAGTCGACCTGCAGCGTGCAGGGGATGCGTTTTTCAGCCAGCAGGACGCGGATCTTGCGGGCGTAGGGGCTGGTCAGGGAGGCGGTGAGCTTCATGGCGGGTCTCGGCTCAGAGAGCGCTCCAGCGCTGGTTGATGATTTCGCTGATGGAGTGTAGGCGGCCGTGGAAGAAGTGGTCGGCGCCGGGCACCACCACCACCGGCTGGTTCTGCGGGCGCGCCCAGTCGAGCACGTTGGTGAGCGCCACGGTTTCGTCCTGCTCGCCGTGGATCACCAGCGTGCCCTTGGCGACCGGCTCGGTGGTGTAGCGGCGCGCGCCGGTGACTTCGCCGGTGGCCAGCCCAACCAGCACCAGCCGCTCGACCGGGGTGACCCCTTCGGCGAGCCGCTGGGCGACGCGGGTCTGCACGAAGCCGCCGAAGGAGAATCCGGCCAGCGCCAGCGGCAGCATGCCCCAGCGCGACTGCGCCCAGGCGATGACGGCGAGCATGTCTTCGGTCTCGGCCATGCCATGATCGTGCTCGCCTTCGCTCTTGCCGACGCCGCGAAAATTCGGCCGGATGGTGGCATAGCCCAGCCCGCGCAGGCAGCGCGCCAGGGTGTGGGCGACCTTGTTGGTGTTGGCGCCGCCGAAGAGGGGGTGCGGATGGGCGACCACGGCGATGCCGCGCACCTCGGCGGGGGCGTCGATCAGCACCTCGATGGCGCCGTCCGGTCCGTTGAGCAGGGCCGATTCGGTCGGTTGCGGTTTGCTCATCGGGCGCCTCGTCAAATGCGCAGGCGGTCGACCACGCGTCCGCCCACGAGGTGTTCATTGATGATTTCGTCCACGTCTTCCTGGTCGATGTAGGTGTACCACACCGCCTCCGGGTACACCACCATCACCGGGCCCTCGTCGCAGCGGTCGAGGCAGCCGGCCTTGTTGATGCGCACTTTGCCCTTGCCCTTGAGGCCGAGCGCGGCGATGCGCTCCTTGGCGTAGGTCTGCAAAACGCTGGCGCCCTGGTTGTTGCAGCAGGTGTCGCCCGCCTCGCGCTGGTTACAGCAGAAAAAGACGTGATGCTTGAAATGGCTCATCGGCGTTCCCCCGGATCGGTGCTGCATTATAACGACGGTGCGCGACGCTGGGGCGCTCAGCGCCCGCCGCTGCGCAGCAGGTTGAGCGCGCTCAGATAGCCCAGCGCGAGAAACGGCCACAGGCTGGCGACCAGATGGGTGACCCCGCTGAAGTGCAGGAAGTGGCCTTGATTGATCAGCGTATGGTTGAAGCTCAGGTAGGGGTTGTGCGGGGTGAGGTTGACCAGCACGGTGCCCGCCAGCAGCGCCACCGCCGCCAGGGTGTGACGCAGCAGGCGCGGCAGCATCAACGCCAGGGTCAGCGCCGGCAGGCCGATCGCCAGCCCGCCGATCGCCCCCGGGGTGAGCCACAGCAGCGGCCGGCCGGGCACATGGAAACTCGTCGCCGCCAGCGTGCGCGCCCCCAGTCCGAGCAGGATCAGCACGAACACGGTCATCGAGAAACGCTGCAGGGTACTGCGCGCCACCAGCCCGACGGCGAGCAGGCTGGTGGCCACGGTCGCCGTCTCCAGCCGCATGAAGCGTTCCGGACTGAAGGGCAGCGGGCGGGGCAGATCGAACAGCCCGCGCACGTCGCCGGCGGCGAACAGCAGCGTCTCGGGTGAAAGCTGCGCCAGCAGCCACAGCGCCAGCAACACCACCCCCACGTCGCCGATATGGCCTTCCAGTACGCGCTGTTGATGCCACTGCTGCAGCCAGCCGCGGGTGTCGAACAGCCGTCGGCCGAGGCTCACTCCGGCGATCGCCCCGAGCAAGGCGCCGATTGCATTGGCACCCAGGTCGACGTTGGACGCCACCCGCGTCGGCAGAAAGGTCTGCGCGCTCTCCAGCGACAGGCTCAGCGCCGCGCCGGCCAGCGTGCTCAAGCCAATTACCGCCAGTCGCGGCCAGCGCACCGGCCATGCCGCCGCGATCACGAAACCGAACGGCAAAAAGCCCAGCACATTGAGCACGATGTCCTCGACCTTGTAGTACTTCGGCCAGGGCGCATCGAGAAAGTCGAACACCGGCAGCCCGCTCGGCCGCCAGCCGGTGAACGGGTGCAGGCAGGCGTAGGCGATCAGCAGGCCATACGCCAGCGTCAGGTAGCGGGGCAACTGGGTGGCAGCGCGCACGAGCAGACCGGTCCGGGCAGGTGGGCCGATTGTACGCGCTGAAGTTTGCGGCAACCGCTTGTGTGCGTGTCACGTCTCGCGGACGCGGTGATCGGCGGCGGCAGTCAGGGGAAGTGCAACACCGGCAGCGGGTGCAGGTGTCCGCACGGGGTTGAGGTTCAGCGGTATTGCGGATAGTTCTCGCGGTACAGGCGGTCGAGTTCGCGCTTTTCGTTGGCCAGCCGCTGCTCGGCGAGGCGGGCGTTGCGGGCGTCTTCGGCGGCGCGATCGCGGCGCTCCTGCTCGACGCGGCGCAGGGCGTCGCGTTCGCGCGTGGCTTCCTCGCGTTCGCGGTTGCGCTGGTAGGTGGCCGCTTCGCGGTCGAGGCGGGCGCGGGTGGCGGCCAGCTCGCGTTCGCGCTGGCGTTCTTGCTGTTCCTGGGCGCGTTGTTCGCGCGCGGCGGCGGACTGGGCGCTGCGGGCGTCGAATTCGTGGGCGCGCTGATCCAGCGTCAGGCGGGCGATCTCGGCCTGCTGGCTGGCGAGGGCGGCCTGGTGGTCGAGGACCATCCGGGTGATGGTGCGCTGGTGCCACATGCTGGCGCCGGCGTAACCGGCGGCGAAGGTGAGCAGCAGGATCAGCCAACGCAACCAGGCGGCGGGCGGCGGATGGGTAGCGACTTCAGCGGTCGAGGCCGGCGGCGGGGGCTGGGCGTCGGCGAGCTTGGCGTCGTAGGCCGCCCGGCTGGCGGGGTTGATGAGGGTGTCGAAGGCGTCTTTCATGAGACGCAGGGTGCCGGGATCGGTGGCGTGCTCGCGCTTGCGCAGCAGCAGGGCGTAGGCGGCCTTGATGATGTCGGCGTCGGCGTGCGGGCTGACCTGCAGGACGTCGTACAGCGTGCGGGTGGTGTGCATGTCGATGTGGGCGCGGCCAGTTTTTGGCGGAGGGTCTCTCAGGAGTTCGGCTTGTGCCAGGAATCCTTGAGGGTGACCGCGCGGTTGAACACCGGCGCGCCGGGGCGGGTGTCGTGGCGGTCGGCGATGAAGTAGCCGTGCCGTTCGAACTGGAAACGCGATTCGGCTGGAGCGTCGGCCAGCGCGGGTTCGAGCTGGGCGGTGATGCAGCGCTTGGCGTCGGGGTTGATGTCGTCGAGAAAGCTGCGCTCCAGATTTTCGGCGTCGCCCTCGCGTCGCTGGCCGGGGAAGGGGTGGGCGAACAGGCGGTCGTAGAGGCGCACCTCGGCGGCGCAGGCGTGGGCGACGCTGACCCAGTGCAGGTTGCCCTTGACCTTGTAGGTGTCGGCGCCCGGCGTGCCGGACTTGGAGTCGTCGAAATAGGTGCAGGTGACCGCCGTGATATTGCCCGCGGCATCTTTCTCGCAGCCGGTGCACTCGACCACGTAGCCATAGCGCAGGCGGACGCGGTTGCCGGGGTAGAGGCGGCGGAAGCCCTTGACCGGCACTTCCATGAAGTCTTCGCGCTCGATCCACAGCTCGCGCGAGAGCGGCATCTCGCGTTGGCCCAGTTCGGGCTTGAGCGGGTGGTTGGGCGCGCTGCACTGCTCGCTCTGCCCTTCGGGGTAGTTGGTGATGACCAGCCGGAGCGGGTCGAGTACCGCGACGCGGCGCTCGGCCGAGTCGTTCAGGTGCTCGCGCATGCACTCTTCGAGCACGCTCATGTCGATCCAGCTATCGGCCTTGGAGACGCCGATGCGCTCGGCGAACAGGCGGAAACCCTCCGGGGTGAAGCCGCGGCGGCGGGCGCCGACCAGGGTGGGCATGCGCGGGTCGTCCCAGCCGTCGACGTGGCCTTCGTCGACCAGCTGGACCAGCTTGCGCTTGGAGAGCACCACGTAGGTGAGGTTGAGGCGGGCGAACTCGATCTGGCGCGGCAGCGGGCGGGGGAAGAAGCCGCCGTCGGCGAGCGCGTCAAGCAGCCACTCGTAGAACGGGCGCTGGTCCTCGAATTCGAGTGTGCACAGCGAGTGGGTGATGTTTTCGATCGCGTCCTCGATGGGGTGGGCGAAGGTGTACATCGGATACACGCACCAGGTGTCGCCGGTGCGGTGGTGGCGGGCGTGGCGGATGCGGTAGATGGCCGGGTCGCGCAGGTTGATGTTGGGCGAGGCCATGTCGATCCTGGCGCGCAGGATGTGCGTGCCGTCGGGGAACTCGCCGGCCTTCATGCGCGCGAAGAGGTCAAGGTTCTCCTCGACGCTGCGGCCGCGGTAGGGGCTGTCCTGGCCCGCCTCGGTCAGCGTGCCGCGGAAGGCGCGCATCTCGTCCGCCGACAGCGAATCGACATAGGCCTTGCCGGCGCGGATCAGGTACTCGGCGCAGGCGGCCATGGTGTTGAAATAGTCCGACGCAAAGTACAGATGCTCGCCCCAGTCGTAGCCCAGCCATTGCACCGATTCGATGATCGCGTCGACGTATTCCTGTTCTTCCTTGGTCGGATTGGTGTCGTCGAAGCGCAGGTGGCAGTGCCCGTCCAGTGCTTCGGCCAGGCTGAAGTTCAGGCAGATCGACTTGGCGTGGCCATAGTGCAGGTAGCCGTTGGGTTCCGGCGGGAAGCGGGTCTCGACACGCCCGTCCCACAGACCGGCGCGACGGTCGGCCTCGATGGCGCTGCGGATGAAGTGAGGGCTGGGGCGGGGCGCTTCGTTGTCGGGGGTGCGGGACATCGGCGTGGTCGGGCAGTGACGGAAACCGCGATTGTAGCTGAAGGGGGTGGCTTTTCAGCGCGGCCGGCCGTGTCCCTCGGGGGAGATCTGGGCATTTTTAGGGCGCGACATATCTGCAGGCAAATACGACATGTCGCTAAAGCGTACTTGTAAATTGCCGATAGTCCGGGTTACGTCGGATCAGGTGCCGGCTGCTGGGTTGATTCCTGCGGCATGGCGCAGATGGCGCCTGAAAAAAGAGACTGGCATGCTCAAGGAATGGTGATGGTGAGAGGGACAATCCGCGCGCTGTGCGTGCTCCTGGTGACGGCCCCGGCGCTGCTGACGGCGGCCGAGCCCGACCCGCTGGATTTTTCGCTCGGCGAACTGGTCACTCAGGAAGTGATCACGGTGGCCCGCAAGCGGCAGGACATTGGCAATGTGGCGGCGGCGGTGCATGTGGTCAGTTCCGAGGACATCGCGCGGATGGGCGTCACCACCTTGCCCGACGCCCTGCGACTGGTGCCGGGCGTGCATGTCGCGGCCACCGGCAACAACCGCTGGGCGGTGTCGGTGCGCGGTTTCAACGGCCGTTTCGCCAACAGTCTGCTGGTGATGGTGGACGGGCAGACGGTGTACTCGCCCCTGTTTTCCGGCACCTTCTGGGAGGCGCTGGACATTCCCCTGGCGGAGGTCGACCGGATCGAGGTGATCCGCGGCCCCGGCGCCTCGATCTGGGGGGCGAACGCGGTCAACGGGATCGTCAACATCATCACCAAATGGGCGCGCGCCACCCAGGGACGCGAGCTTCAACTGACCGCCGGCAGCGAAGATCATGGGCTGGTGTATGCGCGTCAGGGCGGTGCGCTGGACGATGGGCATTACCGCGTGAGCTACCAGGGCCGCGCGCGCGGCACGTCGCATCGCGTGGGCGGCGGCGATGGCGAAGACGCCTGGCGGACGCACCGGCTGGGGCTGCGCATGGAGCGCTTTTTGGGCGCGGTCGGCGAGTTGAGCGTCACCGCCGACGCCTATCGCAACGACAGCGAGGACGACTGGCATGTGCCGAACTCGGCCGCTCCGACGCTGGTGACCGCGAGCCCCTTCGTGCAGCGCGATCAGGGCGCGGGGTTGGGTGCGCGGCTCAACCGGGTGGGCGATGACGGCAGCGAATGGACCTTTCAGGGCAGCGTTCAGTATGTCGACAAGGCGGTCGGCGACTTCCTTCACGAGACCCGCCACAGCATCGATCTGGATGGTCAGTACCGCTTCACCGCCGGGCGGCACGACCTGATCGTCGGTGCCGGCGTGCGCTACAACGACCAGTCGGTGGTCGGCAGCAATTTCTTCCAGATCGATCAGGAAAACAGCCGCTTCGGGCTGGTGAGCGCTTTCGTGCACGACGAGATCACCCTGCTGCCGGACGAATTGACCCTGACCGCCGGCCTCAAGTACGAGCATCACAGCTGGACCGGCAACGAATGGCAGCCCAATGTGCGGATGGCTTGGCAGGTGGCGCGCAACCACATGCTGTGGGGGGCGGTGTCGGAAGCCTCGCGCACCCCGGCGCGGGTCGAATTCGACATGAGCTACGCGCCGCTGGCCTTCCCCGCCAGCGCGCCGCCGGTCACCGCCCTGCCCAAGCTGACGCGCTTCAGCAACGCTACCGCGCTGCGCGCCGAACGGGTTCGGTCGTACGAGCTGGGCTATCGTGGCCAGCCCGGCCCGACCACCCACGTCGACGTCACCGCGTTTCTCTCCCGTTATCGTCACATGCGCACCCTGGATGCGCCGATGTTGTACGTCGAGGGCGGCTGGCTGGTGGTGGACAGCGCGCTGGCGTTCAAGGGCCATGGCATTACTTCCGGGCTGGAAGCGGCGTTCGACTGGCAGCCTTCGACGCGCTGGCGGACCCGGTTGAGCTACACCCATCTGGAGACGCGGGTCGATGCGCTGGGGGTGTCGATTAGCGATTCGGCAAGCAATTTCTACATGCGTCGGGTGCCGCGCGACCAGTTGGGTCTGCACCTGACCTGGAAGCCGCGAACCGGTCATGCGGTGGATGCGGTGCTGCGTCATGTCGCCGAACTGGTGCACTCCGACGACGACCGGGCGCCGGTGGCGGCCTATACCGAACTGGATCTCCAATACGGCTGGCGGGCTTCGCCAAGCCTGACCCTGGCGGTCACCGGGCGCAACCTGCTCGACGCCCATCATCAGGAATTCGATCGCGACTACATGCCGTCGGTGATCCGCGAAATCGAGCGCAGCGTGCATTTCTCTGCGCAGTGGGCGTTCGACTAGTGCACGCAGTCGCAACAGTCGTGCGGACCCTGCGCAAACGTCTGCGCCTGCTCCTGCTGGGCGGGCTGCTGGCCGCCAGCCCGCTGTGGGCGGCGCCGACCGAGTATCAGCTCAAGGCGGTGTTCCTGCTCAATTTTGCGCGCTACGTCACCTGGCCGGTGAGCGCCCTGCCGCCCGATCAGCCGCTCGACATCTGCGTGCTGGGGCGCGATCCGTTCGGCATTCATCTGAGCGGGCTGGAAGCCCGCCAGGCGCAGGGGCGGGCGGTGAAGGTGCGCTATCCGGACAGCGTGGACGCCGCCGCCGGCTGCGCGGTGGTGTTCATCGCCGCCTCCGAGCAGCGGCGTCTGAACGCCGTCCTGCGCGCGCTGTCGCACCAGCCGGTGCTGACCGTCAGCGACATCGACGGCTTTGTCGAGGCGGGCGGCGGGATCGGGCTGGTGACCGAGGATGACCGCATCCGCTTCGACATCAACCGCGCCACCCTGGCGCGCGATCAGCTCACGCTCAGCGCCCAGCTGCTCAAACTCGCCCGTCGCCTGGTCGGCGACGTGGAGCGTTGAGATGGACGCCTACCGCGACCGCTCGCTCGGCCACAAGCTGCGCACCATCGTGCTGGCCGGCATCGCCGTGGCCTTGCTGGTGAGCTTTGCCGCCATCGGGGTCAGCGAGGTGCGTCAGGAAGTCCGCGCCGTCCAGGCGCGCGCCAACATCTACGCCGAACTGGTGGCCGAAAACGGTGCCGCGCCGATGCGCTTCGAAGACATCGGCAGCGCCGAGCGCCTGCTCGGCTCCTTGCGCTTCGTCGAGGAGATCCACGCCGCCACGCTGCTGCGCGCCAGTGGCGAGGTGTTCGCCAGCTATCCGGTCGATCTGGGAGAGCGCGCCGAGCGCGCCGATGCGCTCATGGCGGCGGGCCGGGCGTTTGCGGGCGTATGGGATTTCCCGCGCTACGTGCGCGCCTGGCCGATCATCCATGATGGCGAGAAGCTCGGTGTGCTGGTGCTGGAAATCTCGCTCGCCAACATGGTCAGCGAGCTGACCGAATGGATGCTGCTGGCGCTGGCCGGTCTGCTCATCGGCGGGCTGGCCGCGACCATGCTGGTGCGCCGCGCCGAATCGTCCATCGTCCATCCCATCCTGCAACTGGCGGCGATGGTGCGCGACGTGCGCAATCACGGCCGTTACGACCTGCGCGCGCCGGCCGGTCCGCGCGACGAAGTGGGCGAGCTGGTCGACGGCGTCAACGGCATGCTCACCGAGATCGAAGCGCGCGACTCCGCGCTGGCGGCCCACCGCGACCGGCTCGAACTGGAGGTCGCGCATCGTACCGAAGAACTGTCGCAGGCCAAGGAGGAGGCCGACCACGCGCGCGACGCGGCCGAGTCCGCCAATCGCGCCAAGAGCCTGTTTCTGGCCAACATGAGCCACGANNCACGAGATCCGCACCCCGCTCAACGGCGTGCTGGGGATGGTCGAGCTGTTGCGCGGCACCTCGATGAACGACCGTCAGCTGCGCATGGTCGACACCCTGCACGGCTCGGCGGAATCCCTGCTCTACCTCATCAATGACGTGCTCGATGTGTCCAAGATCGAGGCCGGCAAGCTGGAGCTCGACCCGCTCGATTTCTCCCCGCGCCGGGCGGTCGAGGATGTCGCCCTGCTGTTCGCCGAGCGGGCGCAGCAAAAGGGCGTGGACCTGATGGTGGTGGTGTCGGCGGCGGTGCCCGAAAGCGTCCATGCCGATGGCCACCGCTTCCGCCAGGTGCTCAACAATCTGGTCTCCAACGCGGTCAAGTTCACCGCCAGTGGCGCGATCCGGGTCGACCTCGACGCCGCGCTGGATGGGGCGGAGGTGGTGCTGTCGGTGTGCGTCTCCGACAGCGGCATCGGCATTGCGGAGGAGATCCAGCCGCGCTTGTTTCAGGCCTTCACCCAGGCGGACGGCTCGATGGCGCGGCGCTATGGCGGCACCGGACTGGGCTTGGTGATTTCCCGGCAGCTGGTCGAGCTGCTTGGCGGCACGCTGGATTTCACCAGTGTCGCTGGAGAGGGCGCACGCTTTTTCTTCACCATCCGCGCGGCGCTGCGTCAGGGCCCCGCGCCGGCTGCGTGCGACGGCCTGCGGGTGGGGGTGGTGGTCGGCAAGCGGATGTTGCGCGAGGCACTGGTCGAGCAGGTGCGTGCGCTGGGTTGCACGGTGGACGCCTTTGCCGCAGGGGCGGCGCTCGACGCCGCGCTGGCGGGCGGCGCGCGTTTCGACGCGTTGCTGGTCGACAGCCTGGTGGACGGCGAGCCGGGGCACGCCCTGATCCTGCGCCACCGTGACGCGGTGCCGAACATCGTGGCGCTGACGCGCATGAACGCCCGCAGCGACGAACAGGACGCGCGTCAGTCCGGCGCCCGCCAGTGCCTCGCCAAGCCGGTGCTGTCGGCCGACCTGAGCGCCGCGCTGCGCGGCGAAGCGACCGGGCCAACCCCGGCGCGGCGGGGCATGACCACCCTCCGCACCGATGCGCGGGTGCTGGTCGCCGAGGATCATCCGGTCAACGCCGAGATTGTCGCCGCCCTGCTCGGCGAATGCGGCTGCCGGGTCACCCTGGCCAGTGACGGCCGGCAAGCGGTCGAGGCCTGCCGGAACGGCACCTTCGATCTGGTGCTGATGGATATCCAGATGCCCGGCATGGACGGCGTCGAGGCCACCCGCCAGATTCGCGCGCTCGAAGGCGAAGGCGCGCGGGTGCCGATCGTGGCGCTGACCGCCAACGCCCTGCGCGATGATCGCAAGGCCGCGCTGGCGGTCGGGATGAACGACTATCTCACCAAGCCGGTGACCGGCCAGCGCCTGCGCGACGCGCTGCTGCGCTGGTTGCCCGAGGCGCTGCGGACCGAGGTGGCCGAAGCGCCGCCGGCGGTCGATCCGGACGACGGGGAGGACGCTGCCGAGTGGCTCGACCTGGCGGTTCTGCGCAGCATGCCGGGGGTCAATGGCGCGCTCGACTCGCCCTTGTTGGCGCGGCTGGTGGATCTTTTCATGCGCGAGACGCGCAAGCAGCTCGACGAGCTTGAGGCGGCGCTGGCCGCCGGCCGGGTCGAGGACGCGCAGGCGCAGGCGCACAAGCTCAAATCCGCCGCCGCGGCGGTGGGCGAGGCGCGCCTGGCGCAGCACGCGCGCGGGCTGGATGTCGACCTGAGGGCCGGCGAGACGGCCGACCGCGGGCGCGTTCTCGGCGAACTCCGGGAGGCCTTTGCGGGCTATGCCCACGCACTCGAATCGCATGGTGTGGCGCCCGATGGAGTACCATCGACGCAGGGAGGGCAAGCACCATGACGCGGAGCGACAAGACGACGCGCTTGCTGGTTGTCGATGATGACGATGTCAACCGCATGCTGGCCTGCGCGGCGCTGGAGGAGGCCGGCTTCGCGGTCGACGAGGCGAACGACGGCGTGGCCGCGCTGGCGGTGTATCAGGAGCGTCGGCCGGACCTGATCCTGCTCGACGTGATGATGCCGGGGCTGGACGGTTTTGAGACCTGCCGTCGCCTGCGCGCGCAGGGCGCGCGGGTGCCGATCATCATGCTCACCGGCCTCGAGGACACCGCCTCGATCGAGACCGCCTATGACAGCGGGGCCACCGATTTCATCTCCAAGCCGATCAACTGGACGCTGCTGCGCCATCGCGTGCGCTACGCGCTGCGCGCCTCCGTTGCCCTCGACGAGCTGGTGCGCAGCGAGCGCAACCTGACCGCCGCCCAGCAGATCGCGCGCATCGGCAGTTGGGAGTGGGAACCCGACAGCGACCTGTGTCGCCGCTCGGCAACCTACTGCGCGCTGTTCGGCGAGGACGCCGAGAGCTTTGGCCCCGGCATGGCGGCCCTCATCGATCGGGTCTATCCGGCCGACCGTGACAAGGTGCGCGAGGCGCTGGAAGCGGTTCGCGGTGGCCAGCGCTATCGCCTCGAATACCGGATCGTGCGTCCCGACGGGATGGTCAGCACCGCGCAGGAAATGGCGGTGCCGCTGCGGGATGCGGCCGGCCGGGTGGTGCGCGTGCAGGGTACCTTGCAGGACGTGAGCGAGCGGGTCGATGCCGAACGCCGAATCCGGCAGCTGGCCTATTTTGACGACCTCACCGGCCTGCCCAACCGCGCCCATTTTCGCGAGGCGCTGCAATCGGCGCTGCTGCGCGACGGCTCGCGCGGGGGGCATTGCGCGGTGGTGCTGATCAACGTCGATCGCTTCAAGCGGATCAACGAAACCCTCGGGCAGGATGCCGCCGACCAAGTGCTGCAAGTGCTCGCGGTGCGGCTCGGCCAGGGCTACGGCAGTGTGCGCAGCGATGCCGGCGGACCGCAATCGAGCGACGCGCCCCGCATGGCGCGGCTCAGCGCCGACCATTTCGGGTTGTTTCTGGAGGGGGCCAACGGGCGCGACGCGGTGGAGTCGGAGATTCATGACGTGCTGCGTCGCGCCAGTTCACCGGTGCAACTGGGTGAGCAGTCGCTGACGCTGACCCTCAGCGCCGGGCTGGCTTTTTTCCCCGAGCACGGCGAGAGCGCCGAGGGCTTGCTCAAGGCCGCGGAGATGGCACTGGGCGCGCTGCGTCGGCGCGAAGCGCACGATGCGATCCAGTGTTACACCGAGCAGATGAAGGTCGACGCCTTCGCGCGGCTGAGCATGGAAAATGCGCTGCGGGTGGCGCTGCAGGAAAATCAGTTCGAGTTGCATTACCAGCCCAAGGTGAATGCCGATTCGGGCGAGGTGGTTGGCGGCGAGGCCCTGATCCGCTGGAATCACCCGATCGACGGCCGGGTCGGGCCGGATGCGTTCATCCCGCTGGCCGAGGAGATCGGCCTGATCGGCCCGCTCGGGCAGTGGGTACTGCGCCGCGCCTGCGAGGACATGAAGGCATGGCGGCAGGCCGGTCTGCCGGCGGTGCCGATCGCGGTCAACCTGTCGGCGAGCCAGTTCGGGCGGCAGGATCTGGTCGGCCAGATTCGCGAGATCCTCGACCAGACCGGGACCGACCCGGCGCTGATCGAGCTGGAGGTGACCGAATCGGCGCTGATGCGCGACACCCGCAGCACCGCCGGGCTGTTGCGTGAGCTGCACGGCATGGGCCTGTCGCTGGCGGTGGACGACTTCGGCACCGGCTACTCGTCGCTGGCCTATCTCAAACGCTTTGCGGTCGACACCCTCAAGATCGACCGTTCCTTCGTGCAGGACTGCGATGGCGGGCAGGACGATCCGGCGATCGTCCGCGCCATCATCGCCATGGCCGGCAGCCTGGGCATCGCCCTGGTGGCCGAGGGGGTCGAGACGGTGGCGCAGGCGCGGGTGCTGCAGGCCGAAGGCTGCCCGGTGATGCAGGGTTACCTGTTCGCCCGCCCGATGCCGGCGGGGCAGTTCGCGGCGGTGCTCAAGTCGGGGCTCGACAAGGCGCGCTCGATCAAGCCGGCCGCGGCCTGAGGTGCCCTCAGGTGCGCCAGCGCAGGCGCTCGCTCATCATCTGTTCGATCTTGTTCAGCGATTCCGCCGAGCGGGCGACCAGCGCCACGGTGCCCTGCCCGCCGGTCAGCGCGCGCACCTGAAAGCCCTTGTGCGCGGTGCTGCGCCCCGGGTCGCGGTCGTGCTGGCCGGGCATCAGCAGCAGCGTCACCTGGCCGTGCTCGGTATCCATCACGATATGCCAGGCGGTGCCTTCGGCGACCGGGCACAGCTTCATGTAGCGCACCGTGCCGATCGGCGCGGCCAGATCGGCGCCGAAGTTGGCGAGCACGAAGCGCAGCTGGCTGGGGTCGGCCAGCCGCTGCTCGGTGAACGCCGCCGGTTCGTGCAGGACGTGCTCGACCGCCAGCCGGACGTAGTCGGGGTCGGCGCGCGGTTTCCACTGCTCGATGCCGATCCCGAAGCTGAGGATCACCGTGGCCGCCAGCGCCCACAGCTTCCACGGCCGCTTGTCGCCATGATGGACGCGCAGCAACACCCGGTCGGCCAGCCCATCGGGCGGCTCGACCGCCAGCACGCGGGCGATGCGCGCCTCGTCGGCGTCGACACGCTGGGCAAAGCTGCGGCAGGCCGGGCAATCGCGCAGGTGTGCGCTGGCCTGTGCAGACAGCGCCTTGGGCGTGGCGAGTTTTTCGCGGCGGAAATCGAGGCAGTGGTAAGTGTGGGTCGGATTCATCGGGCACCTCGCTGGCGTGTTCCGGTGGCTTCGCCGATCATGCCGCGCAGCGCCTGCCGCGCGCGGGTCAGGCGGACCATCACCGCGCCTTCGGTGGTGTCGAGCTGCTCGGCGATTTCGGCGCAACTGAAGCCGCCGAGCGACTGCAGCAAAAACGGCTCGCGCAGCGACAGTGGCAGATTGCCGATCACCTGTTCGAGCTCCAGCAGGTCGAGCGGGTTGTGGTCGGCGGCAATCGCCAGATCCTCGGGCGCCTCGTCAACAAAATCGAAGCGCTTGCGTTCGTACAGGCGGGCGTGCTCGTTGCGCACGATCTGGAGCAGCCAGGGCTTGGGCGCGGACTTGTCGCGCAACTGATCCCAGCGCCGCCAGGCGCGGGCGAAGCTCTCCTGAACCACATCCTCGGCCACGAAACGGTCGCCGCACAGCCAGAACGCGAAGCGGAACAACTCGCCGCCATAGGCGCGCACCACCTGATCGAATTCGCGCCGTTTGCCCAGACTCAAGAGCATGAAAAAATCCTCCTGGCCAGATAGACCCGGCCCGCCGGCCAAAGCTTACATCCGCGCAGGGCGCGGCGGGCGCTCAAGCGGCGCGGCATCCGGGATACAATGCGCGGGTCTTTTCGTCAGGAAAACCCGCCGCCATGAATCCCACCGGATTTCTCGCCGTCGGGGTTGGCGCGGCGCTCGGGGCCTGGATTCGCTGGTGGCTGGGCCTGCGGCTCAACTCCGTGTGGCCCCACCTGCCGCTGGGCACTCTGGCGGCCAACCTGCTGGGCGGCTATCTGGTCGGGGTGGCGGTGGCCTACTTCGCCCATCAGACCGCACTGCCGCCGGAGGTGCGCTGGTTCGCGGTGACCGGTTTTCTCGGCGCGCTGACCACCTTCTCGACCTTCTCCGCCGAAGTGGTCACGATGATCGGCGCGGCGCAGTACGGCTGGGCGCTGCTCACCGCTGCGGCGCACCTGTTCGGCTCCTTGCTGATGACCGCCGCCGGCATCGCCAGCTTTCAGTTGTTGCGTGCCTGAGCGCGCAAGTTGTGGCGGGCCGCGGCCCCGCCGGGATTGACCGTGTCCGATCCATTCTCGCGCCTTGATCAGTGCATGATCGCCGATCGCCACCGGCTGCTGCGCGATCTGCGTCGTCTCAAGCCGCGCCCGAAAACGTTCGATGCCTTGCCCGAGGCGCTGCGTGCGCGCTTCGATCAGTCGCTGGCGCGTTTCGCGGCGCGGGCGGCGGCGCTGCCGGTGCCGAGCTTCCCCGAGGCCTTGCCGGTGAGCGCCCGGCGCGAGGAGATCGCGGCGGCGATCGGCGCGCATCAGGTGATCATCGTGTGCGGCGAAACCGGCTCCGGCAAGACCACCCAGTTGCCCAAGCTGTGCCTCGCGCTGGGGCGCGGCGTCGGCGGCCTGATCGGCCACACCCAGCCGCGCCGGATCGCCGCCCGCACGGTCGCGGAACGCATCGCGGAGGAACTCGGCACCCCGCTGGGCCAGATCGTCGGCTACCAGGTGCGCTTCACCGACGCCTCGAGCGCCGACACGGCCGTGAAGGTGATGACGGACGGCATCCTGCTCAACGAGTTGCAGCGCGACCGCGACCTGCGCCGCTACG
>JAGRFO010000211.1 GCA_020446005.1 Rhodocyclaceae bacterium
CAGCCGGTACTCCGCGCGCGACGTGAACATGCGGTACGGCTCGTCGACCCCGCGGGTGACGAGGTCGTCGACGAGCACGCCCAGGTAGCCCTCGCCGCGCCCGACCACGAAGGGCGCCTCGCCGCGCACGCGCAGCGCCGCGTTCACGCCCGCCATGATGCCCTGCGCCGCGGCCTCCTCGTAGCCGGTCGTCCCGTTCAGCTGCCCCGCGAAGAAGAGCCCGCCGACGCGCCGCGTCTCGAGCGCGTGCGTGAGCTCCCGCGGGTCGACGTAGTCGTACTCGACGGCGTAGCCGGGGCGCGTGATCTCCGCGCGCTCGAGCCCCGGGATGGTGCGCACCATCGCGAGCTGCACGTCGTAGGGGAGGCTCGTCGAGATCCCGTTCGGGTAGATCTCGCGCGTCGACAGCCCCTCCGGCTCGAGGAAGAGCTGGTGGCGGTCCTTGTCGGCGAAGCGGACGATCTTGTCCTCGATCGACGGGCAGTAGCGCGGCCCGACGCCTTCGATCACGCCCGAATACATCGGCGAGCGGTCGAGGTTGTGGCGGATGATGTCGTGGGTGCGCGCATTGGTTTTGGTGATCCAGCACGGCAGTTGGCGCGGATGCTGGTCCACCGAACCGAGAAAGCTGAACACCGGCACTGGATCGTCGCCGGGCTGCACGGTCATCACCGAAAAGTCGACCGTGCGCCCGTCGATGCGCGGCGGCGTGCCGGTCTTCAGCCGGCCCTGCGGCAGCTTGAGCTCCTTGAGCCGCTGGCCCAGCGAGATCGACGGCTGATCACCAGCTCGCCCGCCCGAATGATGGGTCAGGCCGACATGGATCAGCCCGTTCAGGAAGGTGCCCGCGGTCAGCACCACGGCCGGCGCTTCAAAGTGAATCCCCAGTTGGGTCACCACACCGGTCACCCGGTCGCCCTCGACGGTGATGTCGTCCACCGCCTGCTGGAACAAGGTGAGATTGGGCTGATTCTCCAGCCGCTTGCGGATCGCCGCCTTGTACAGCACCCGGTCGGCCTGCGCGCGGGTGGCGCGCACCGCCGGTCCCTTGGAGGCGTTGAGGATGCGGAACTGGATGCCGCCCTCGTCGGTGGCGGCGGCCATCGCCCCGCCCAGCGCGTCAACCTCCTTGACCAGATGGCCCTTGCCGATACCGCCGATCGACGGGTTGCAACTCATCTGCCCGAGCGTCTCGATGTTGTGAGTAAGCAGCAAGGTGCGCACGCCCATGCGCGCCGCGGCCAGCGCGGCCTCGGTGCCGGCGTGGCCGCCGCCAACCACAATCACATCGAAACGGGTGGGATAACGCATGGTCAGTGCTGCACCGGCAGCGGCTTGAACGAAGCGCGGATTCTACCGCTTCCACCCCGACAAGACCAGCCCGAAGAACTGATGTTTCACGTTTTTTTCTCATTGAAACATGGCGTTATCAGACAACATCAAGCTTCTTCCGCCGCCTCGTCGACCGCCCAGTTAACCTGCATCAAAAAATCGACGCGTCGTCCGCGCGGCGGTCCCCCCGGGGTCGATAATCCAGGGGTCGCTGCCCACCACGCCTTGCCATGGACGCTGCCTCGCTCCCTCTGCCCGCCACCCCCGCCGAGCGCCGGATCCCCGGTAACAAGGGCATCTGGGTCGGCATTTACTGCGAGCTCACCGAGTTCGCGCTGATGTTCATCGTCTACTTCATCGCCCGCGCCCACCACCCCGAGGCCTTCCGCGCCGGGCCGCAACAGCTCTCCGCGCTGGCCGGCGTCACCAACACCCTGATCATGCTCACCAGCAGCTACTTCGTCGCCCGCGCGCTGCTCGCCATGCGTCAGGATCACGCGCGCCGCTGCCTGTGCTGGCTGGGCGCGGCCCTGCTCACCGGGCTGGGCTATCCGCTGGTCAAGTATTTCGAGTTGCGCTGGAACGTCGCGCACGGACTGTCGGGCAACGGCGAAGTATTCCAGATGACTTATTACTACCTGACCTTCAACCATCTGGTGCATGTCAGCTGGGGGCTGCTCGGGATGCTGTGGGTAATGCTGCGCACCGCGATGGGCGCCTACTCGTCGCGTGACCACGCAGGGCTCGAGGCCTTTGCCTGTTACTGGCACGCCACCGACCTGATCTGGCTGATGATCTTCCCGCTGTTCTACGTGCTGCACTGAGGCTCCGCCGATGACCACCACCCCGCGCACCCTCACCCTGGCCTGGCTCGCCCTGGTCGCACTCACCCTGCTCGGGATAACGCTCGGCGAGTGGGAGTCGCCGGGCCTGTGGACCACCCTGGCGGTGGCGGCGGTGATGACGCTCAAGGGCCGCCTGGTGATCGACCACTTCCTCGAACTCGGCAACGCCCACCGGCGCATCCGCCAGTTGGTCCGCCTCTACGCCGCCCTGCTGCCGGCGCTGGTGGTGCTCACCCATCTGTTCGGCCCGCACATCGCCCGGCTCACCACCTTGTAAAGGCCGGCCGGCATCGCTGTGACGGTTGCGCTCCACGCCCGCTCCGGCCGATCATGCCGCTGTCACCATCACCATTTCATGCCATGCGCCTGTCCGCCCTGTTCCTTTGCGCCACCCTCTGCGCCAGTGCCCACGCCGCCCCGCCCCTGCCCGCGCTGGGCGCGCGCAGCGAGGGGATCACCGTCTCCGGGATTTCCTCCGGCGGCTACATGGCGGTGCAATTTCACATCGCCCACTCGACCACCGTCCATGGCGCGGGGGTGCTCGCCGGCGGCCCCTACGAGTGCGCCGAGGGCAGCACCTGGCGCGCGCTCAACAACTGCATGACACCGGACGCGGGCGACCCGGTCCCGGCCACCGAGGTCACCGCCGCACGAATCGCCGAGGATGCCGCGGCCGGCCGCATCGACCCGCCCACCGGCCTCGCCGCCGACCGCCTGTGGCTGCTCTCCGGCGACAACGACACCACTGTCGCGCGGCCGGTGGTCGACGCCCTCGCCGCGCTCTACCGTCGCTGGCTCGACGCCAGCCGCATCGCCTATGTGAAAGTACCGGGCGCGGGCCACGCCATGCTCTCGGTGGACGACCCGCAGGCCAACGCCTGCGCCACCTCCGAGCCCCCCTTCATCAACGACTGCGGCATCGACGCGGCCGGCGCCCTGCTCGCCCACCTGCTCGGCCCGCTGCAGCCCAAGGCCGCGCACGCCGCCGGCGCGCTGATCGAATTCGACCAGCACCCCTTCGCCGACGCGGCGGGCGCGCTGGGCCTCGCCGGTAGCGGCTACGCCTACGTGCCGGCTGCCTGCCGCGGCGGCGGCTGCCGCGTGCACGTGGCCTTCCATGGCTGCCGGCAAAGCCACGACCAGATCGGCACGCGCTTCATCAACGGCGCCGGCTACAACCGCTGGGCGGAGTCCAACCAGTTGATCGTGCTCTACCCGCAAACCATCCCGCGCTACGGCTGGACCTGGGGCGGCTGGTGGCCACGCTGGGTGTTCAACCCCAAGGGATGCTGGGACTGGTGGGGCTACGAAGACGCCGACTACGCCACCCGCGACGGGGTGCAGATCAAGGCCGTCAAGGCGATGGTCGACCAGCTCGGCCGTCCGCCGGCGCCGTAAGTCCGGCGACCGAAACCACGCCGGCGACCACTCGCCTCAAGGGTTCAACTGCCGGTACAGCGCAGTGGCAACCGCCAGCAGACGCTCGCGCGGCAAGGCGCCGGACACCGCGTAGCCGGTGCCGTTGTCGACCCAGTAGAACACGCTCACCTCGTCTTCCTGCGCAAAGCGAAAGGCGGTGCTGCGCCCGGCCTCGCGACGACTCAGATAGAGCGTGAGCCGCACCCCGGCGGCGTCCTGGTACATCAACTGCGCGCCCGGCCCGGTATCGCCGGGCAGCAAACGCCCACCCATCAGCGCAAACCCTTCAGCTTGCAGATCGGGGGTCGGCACCTCGACGCCCAGTCGCTTGGTCAGCCAACCCACGAGGTGATCCTGCTGGTCGACGCCGACTTCGACCGGGTGGCGGACCTCGGGGACATACACCGCGTGCGCGATGGCCGCCTGACGCGGCAGCGCGATGGCATAAGTGGCGTCGCCGGCGGCACGGTCGCGCAACATGTAGCCGGCGACCCCACCGATCGCCAGCCAGGCCACCGCGGCGGCATAGCGCAACCACACGCCACCACGGCGGGTCGGGGCGGCGCCGTTGGCCGCCGCCAGCAGGCGGGCAGGCACCGGCGCGTCGAGCAGCGCGTCGAAGCCGGTGTGCAGCGCGGCGTTCTGCGCGCGCCATGCCTCGGCCCGCGCCGCCAGCGCTGGATCAGCGGCAAGCTGGCGCGCCACGCGCTCGGTCGCGGCAGCGTCAAGCCGACCATCCACAAAGGCGCACAGTTGTTCGTCGGAGAGCGTGTCGGGTTTCATTTCACCACCGCCAGTCGGGTTGCCGGTCGCGGCGTCGCGAGCAGATCGCGCAGCCGGTCGCGCGCCCGCGCCAGCCGCGACATGACCGTGCCGACGGGCACCCCGAGCACGACGGCGCAGTCTTCATAGCTGAGCTCCTCGAGCGCGACGAGCAGCAGCACTTCGCGGTGATCGGCGGACAGATGCGCCAGTCCGCGCTCCAGGTCGCGCAGGTCGAGCGCATCATCGTGCGCCGCGCGCACCGACGGTTCGGGCAGATCGGCGACCTCGCGGTATTCAATTCGCTGAGCGTGGCGCCATTGATTGACGAAGATGTGATGCATCAAGGTCAACAGCCACGCGCGCAGCGTGCCCCCGCGCCAGTGCGCCGATTTGTGGAGGGCCCGTTCGAGCGTGTCCTGCACCAGATCGTCGGCCCGCGCCGCGTCGCCGCACAGGGCGCGCGCATAGCGCCGCAAACGCGGAATCTCGGCGATCAGTTGAGGCGTGTCGAACATCGAGCGGGCGGGCATCCATGGCGCGGGACGGGTCACCCCGCACCGCGCTGGCGATTACGGGCGGGCGACGTGCCACACATTCTTGAAGCCATCGCCGGTCACATCGCCGGGTTTCTGGTCCTTGATCCAACGATACAGCGGTTTGCCCTTGTGGGCCCATTGCAGGGTGCCGTCGTCACGCGTCACCACGCTCCAGTCGCCCTGCGCCTGGTCGCCTGGCGCGGCCATCAGCGGCGGCCAGTTGGCAGCGCACGGGCCGTTGCAGGCGCTTTTGCCGGCAGCGTCCTTGTCGAAAGTGTAGAGCGTCATGCCGGCCGTATCGGTGAGCATGCCGTCGCGGGTCTGCGCAGGCATGGCGTGCGCCGCATCCCCAGCGTACATCGAGGCGCAACCGGAGATTGCGACCAACAGGGCGGCGGACAGAATCAAGCGTTTCATGTGAAGACTCCATGGTCGGTTGTGTCCATGCTGAACAGCCGGCGCGCCGGTTTTATTCCCTCACCCAAAAAATAATCGCGACTAGAATCGGCGCATGTCCGCCCCCGACCTCGTCATCCTGACCGATCCGCGCTACCTCAGGCTCGACCCGTCGAATCCTTACCAACAGCAGATCGCGAGTGAAGAAGGGCTGATCGCCGACGCGCTGGCTGCGCGCGGGCTGCGTGTTGCGCGCTGGGCGTGGTCCGATCCGGCGACGCAATGGGCCACGGTGGCCGGGGCGTTGTTTCGCAGCACCTGGGATTACGTCGATCACTTTGCGGCCTTCATGGACTGGGTGGCGCGAACCGAGCCGTTGACCCGCCTGTTCAACCCGGCAACACTGATCCGCTGGAATTCCGACAAGCGCTATCTGGACGACATGACGGCGGCCGGCATCGCGGTGATTCCGACACATTTCGTCGAACCCGGTGCCACCACCACGCTGGGCGCGGTGATGGACACGCACGGCTGGGATGCCGCGGTGTACAAGCCCGTGGTGTCGGCCGGCGCCCGACTGACCTTTCGCGCCGAACGCGCCGACGCAGCGGTGCACGAAGCGCGCTTCGCCGACTGCGTGGCGGCGGAGGCGATGATGGTGCAGCGCTTCGAGCCGGCGATTGTCGAACACGGCGAACTGTCGCTGATGGTCATCGACGGCCGCTTCACCCACGCGGTGCGCAAGCGGGCGCGGGCCGGCGACTTCCGTGTCCAGGACGACCACGGCGGCACGGTGCACCCACACGCCGCCACCGCCGACGAGCGCGACTTTGCCCGCGCGGTGGTCGCGGCCTGCCCATGTCCGCCGCTGTATGCACGGGTGGACGTGGTGCGCCGCGCCGACGGTTCGCTGCATCTGATGGAACTGGAGCTGATCGAGCCGGAACTGTTCTTCCGCCACCAGCCGGAGGCGGCGCAAGCGCTGGCCGACGCGCTGGTCCGGCAGATCTGAGACCGCCCGTCCGATCCGGCCGTGAGTCTTTTCCGCCTTGACGAAACTCAACCCCTCGCGCCCGGTCGACAGGCAATATCGGCATCTTGTCGCCCCCGACCGTCGCCCTGCGCCACAGGAGTTTTCCCCATGACCGCCACTCGCGCATTGCATCGCGCCGCCGCCATCCTGATCACCGTCCTCGGCCTCGCCGCGCTGGCGCACGCCAACCCCGGCGAACAGGCCATCCACCAGATCGCCCGCACCGGCAGCGGCGACGAGGTCAGCGCCGTGCTGGCCCGCGACCCCGCCGCCCGCGACGCCCGCACCGCGCGCGGCTCCACCCCGCTGCATCTGGCCGCCATGAACTCGGACACCAGCGTCCTCAAGGCCCTGCTGGCCGCCGGCGCCGACCCCAACGCGCGCGACGAGATCGGCTCCACCCCGCTGCACATGGCCGCCTACGCCAGCCGCGCCGAGCATGCCCAGATCCTGCTCGAAGGCGGCGCCGACCCGCTGCTCAAGAACCTCGAAGGGCGCGACGCCGCCTCCATGGGGCGCAAGGTCAAGGCCGACGAAGCGGTCGGCATCATCTCGCTGTGGATACTCAAGGGTTGCCAGCCCAAGGTGCCGTGCTGAGGAGGTTTCGATGAAAAAATCACTCGCCGCCGCGCTGGTCGCGCTCACCGCTTCGGCGGTCCACGCCGAAACGCCCGCCCCGGCCATCGACATGTTCACCCCCACCGTCTGCCTGGCCTGCATCGACTACGCCGACTACCTGCGCCAGGCCGGCTTCACGGTCA
>JAGRFO010000212.1 GCA_020446005.1 Rhodocyclaceae bacterium
TCCACAACTGGACCGGCAACCGCGTGACCTGCCGCGACTGGTTCCAGCTCACCCTCAAGGAGGGGCTCACGGTCTTCCGCGATCAGCAGTTCTCGGCCGACATGCTGGCCGCCGCGGGGGGCGAATCGGCGCGCGCGGTCAAGCGCATCGAGGATGTGCGGGTGCTGCGCAGCGCCCAGTTCCCCGAGGACGCCGGGCCGATGGCGCACCCGATCCGCCCCGACGAGTATCAGGCGATCGACAATTTCTACACCGCCACGGTGTACGAGAAGGGCGCCGAGGTGATCCGCATGCTGCACACCGTGCTGGGGCCGGAAGGCTTTCGCAACGGCATGGATCTGTACTTCAGCTACCACGACGGCGAGGCGGTGACCTGCGACGATTTCGTCGAGGCGATGTCCGAAGCCAACGGCGTCGACCTCGACCAGTTCATGCACTGGTACAGCCAGCGCGGCACCCCGCGGGTGCGCGCCGAACTGGCTTGGGATGGGGCCGCGCAGCGCGCCACCCTGACGCTCAGCCAGCACCGCCCGGACCGCGACGATCAGCCGCTGCACATCCCGGTGGCGCTCGGCCTGATCGGGCCGGACGGGCAGGACATGGCGCTGCGTCTGGCCGGCGAGGCGGCCGCCGGGGGCACCACCCGGGTGCTGTCGCTGGTCGCCGCGCAGCAGCAGTTCGTGTTCGAAGACCTTGCCGCCGCGCCGGTCCCCTCGCTGCTGCGTGGCTTCTCCGCCCCGGTGATCCTTGAGATCGAGGAAGACGACGCGCGTCTGGCCTTCCGCATGGCCCACGACAGCGACCCCTTCAACCGCTGGGACGCTGCCCAGCGCTACATGGTGCGCGTCATCCTCGATCTGGCCGAGGCGGCCGGGCAGGGCGGGGCGCTGGCGGTGCCGGCGGCTTTCATCGACGCCTTCCGCGCGCTGCTCGACGACGCCAGGCTCGACCCCGCCTTCCGCGCGGTGGCGCTGGCGCTGCCGACCGAAGCCTATCTGCTCGAACAGATGTCGCCGGCCGACCCCGCCGCGCTGCGCACCGCGCTGATCGCGCTGATGCGGGCGCTTGGCACCGGGCTGGCCGACGACTGGCTGCGCCACGACGCCGCGCTCGATGTCGCCGGTCCCTACCGCTACCATCCCGCCGACGCCGGCCGGCGCGCGCTGCGCAACCTCGGGCTGCGCTATCTGTGCGCCGCCGGGGTGGACGAGGGGATCGCCCGTGCGCGCGCGCAGTTCGCCGCGGCGACCAACATGACCGAGCAGTTCGGCGCGCTGGCGGCGCTGGTCAACAGCCCCGCTGGCGAGGCCGCGGCGGACGCGCTGGCGCGATTCGAGCACCGTTTTGGCGGCGACGCGCTGGTGATGGACAAATGGTTCGCCGTCCAGGCCAGCGCCTGGCACTGGCACGACGACGCGCCGGAGGTGCTCGACCGGGTCGAGGCGCTCAGCGCTCATCCGGCCTTCAGCCTCGCCAATCCGAACAAGATCTACGCGTTGCTGGGCACTTACTTCCGCGCCAATCCGGGGGCCTTCCATCGCCCCGATGGCGCGGGCTACCGCTTCTGGGCGGCGCGCATCCGCGACATCAACGCGCGCAATCCGCAGGTGGCGGCGCGCATGGCGCGGGTGCTGGAACACTGGCGCCGCCTCACCCCGGCGTTGCAGTCATTGGCGCGCGCGCAGATCGAGGCGCTGGTGGCCGATGCGGCGTTGAGCCCGGATGTGCGCGAGGTGCTGGAAAAAGCGCTGGTTTGAATCAAGGGTAAGCGAGCAAGGAGAAAATCATGGTTGTCGACATCGGTGACAAGGTGCATGTGATGTACCGGGCGCTGTACGAAAACGCGACACGGCGTCACTTTCTGGGCGAGGTGTGCGCGGTCGATCGCGGTTTGTGCCGGCTGGAAGGTTTTGCCTACGTGTATGACCAGAAATCCACGGTGTTTGTCAAAAAGCCGGAGCGGCGCACGACGGTCATTGATCTGGGGGAGAGTGGCTATATCGTCAATGTCGTCGATCGTGGTGTCGACATTGCCAGCGTGCTCTACAGGTACACCAGCGATGCCGGTCTGGTGGCCACGGATGGCAAAGCCTTTGTTTTGAACATCAACGAGTTCGGCGTCAAAAGCTGAGCGCATTCGACCCCTCTTTTCAGCCCCCTGCCGACGGCTTGGCAAATTCAGCCTCCCGTAAGTTTCGAGCAAGCGTCGCGTAAGTGCCCCCCGCCTACAGTGCGACTCTGGCGCGTGCATGTGCACCGCTCGTCATGCACTGGAGGAATTGAATCATGTCATCACCTGGCAGCAGCACCGCCCAGGCCTACTGGAAGGCCACGCTTGGCCTGTTGTGGACCATTCTGGCGATCTGGGCCGTCGTGTCGTTTGGCGCGGGCATCCTGTTCGCGGACGTCCTCAACGGGATCTCCATCGGCGGTTATTCGCTGGGCTTCTGGTTTGCCCAGCAGGGGTCGATCTACGTCTTCGTGGTGCTGATTTTCTGGTACGCCGCGCGGATGAACACGATCGACCGTGAACACGACGTACACGAAGACTGAGCGGGGGCGACCATGGATCTGAAAACTCTGACATTTGTGGTGGTAGGCCTGTCCTTCGCGCTGTATATCGCGGTGGCGATCTGGGCGCGGGCCGGCAGCACCAAAGACTTCTACGTGGCCGGCGGGGGTGTGCACCCGGTGGTCAACGGCATGGCGACGGCGGCGGACTGGATGAGCGCCGCGTCCTTCATCTCGATGGCCGGCCTGATCGCCTTCCTCGGCTACGGCGGCTCGGTGTACCTGATGGGCTGGACCGGCGGCTATGTGCTGCTGGCGGTGCTGCTGGCCCCGTACCTGCGCAAGTTCGGCAAGTTCACGGCGTCGGAGTTCATCGGCGACCGGTTCTACAGCCAGACCGCGCGCCTGGTGGCGGTGGCCTGCCTGATCATCGC
>JAGRFO010000022.1 GCA_020446005.1 Rhodocyclaceae bacterium
GCTCTTCGAGCATCGACTCGAGGAATCCGGGCTGCTCGACCGGCGCCGGCATCGGCGGCGGAGGCGGGGCCGGTTTGGCCGCAGGCGCGGGCGCGGGCGCGGGCGCCGGTGCCTCAGCCGGCATGGGCGCTTGGCCCGGCGCAGCAACCAGGTCCTTCAACTCCTTGTCGAGCGCATCCTGCTGGGCTGCCGACACCGGGGCGGGTGCCTCGGCAGCCGGCGGCATGGCTTCGGCCGCCGGCGAAGGCGGCGCCACAGGCTCAGGCGCAGCAGCGACCGGCGCGTCCGCACCCCCCTGCGCCTGCTTCTGCAAGGACGCCAGGCTCTCGTTTTTCAGCTCGATCAGGCGCTGCAACTCGGCGATGTTTTTCTCTAGCGCGGCAAGCCGTTCGTTGGCTTCGCCCAAGGCCTTGTTGCGGGCCACCAGGTCTTCTTCCAGCGCGGACAGGCGGCGCGCCGAGGCTTCCTGCGTTGCCGTATCCACCGCAGCGGCGGGGGCGCTTTCGGCGGACTCGGTTTTGGATATCCGGACCTGATCCTTGCTGGCGGCCGCATCCGCAGCGGGTTCCTCGACCCGGGCGGTGATCTTTCCACTGCTTGTCTGGCTGGGCGCTGCCATCTCGACCGGCGCGCTGTCGCCCACGCGGGAGGCCACACGCCGGCGATAGGCGTTGAAATCAGAGGCATGGGCGATGACTTGCTGGCGCGCCTGTGCCGGCGACACCGCCGAGGCGGCCTCGGCATTGGGCACGTTCAGGATCACGCCCGCCCGCAAGCGGTTGATGTTGTCGTCGATAAACGCGTCGCGGTTGGCCTGATACAGCGCCACCAGCATTTGATCGACGGTCACTGCCGCCGGCTTGGTTTCACGCGCGATCTTGTTGAGGGTGTCGCCGCGGCGGACGCGGTAATCGCCGCCAGCGGCGGCACTGCCCCCGATCGGCCGCGCGGCCGCCGCCTTGGGTTGCATCACCGGCGCGGCCCCCACCACATTGGACGCCGCGGGAGCGGGCATGTCGGGGGGATCGAGCAGGAAGGTGTATTCGCGCAACAGCCGCCCGGAGGACCAGGTCAGCTCGACCAGCACGTCAAGAAACGGATCATTGACCGGACGGGCGCTGCTGAGCCGGACGAAGGCTTTGCCGCCACGCCGCTCCACGCTCATGCGGACGCTGCCCAGACTGGGCGCGTAGGCAATCCCGGCATCCTTGAAGGCAACGGCCGGGGCGACCGCCGCGGCCATCGACTTGAGCTCGTCCGCCGTCGCGGTCAACTCGATCTCTGCCCGCAAGGGCTGCCCCAGTGCGCTGAGGACGGAGAGTCGCCCCAAGCCGGCGGCATGGGCCCCCAGCGGGAAGGCTGCGAGTGTGGCCGCGATCAGCGAGGCCCGGAGTGATGTTTTCTTGAAGGTAGTCAAAACCGCATCCTCATGCAGGATCACTTCAGGACTGCGAACATATCATCATGAATAGGGCGCATCAAGCCAGTATCCACTTGAAGTAAAGTTCGCAAAACCTTAAAACGGAAGGAAATTTTCATTCCGTCACTTCCAGCCTGGTCGCAGCAGCGGTTTTACCGTCGGCATATTCACACCCATTCCGGGCGGCCCCGCCCTCCGGCGCACAACGCGCCGGACCGGACCTGTCAATGCTCAAGCAAAATCCGCAGCATGCGGCGCAAGGGTTCGGCAGCCCCCCACAGCAATTGATCCCCCACGGTGAAGGCAGACAGGTAATCCCCACCCATGCCCATCTTGCGCAAGCGACCGACCGGCACATTGAGCGTGCCGGTGACTGCCGCCGGCGTCAGTTCCCGCATCGAGACCTCGCGCATATTCGGAATGACTTTGACCGAACCATTCGCCTTGGCCAGCATGTCATTGATTTCGTCAAGTGGAGCGTCTTTCTTTAGCTTGATTGTCAGGGCTTGCGAATGACAACGCATTGCGCCCATGCGTACGCAGATGCCATCGACCACGATCGGGTTGTGCTGGCGGCCGAGAATCTTGTTGGTTTCGGCCTGCCCTTTCCACTCCTCGCGGCTCTGTCCGTTGCCCAGATCGGTGTCGATCCAGGGGATCAGCGAACCGGCCAGCGGGACGCCGAACTGGGCTGTTGGGCAGGCGTCGCTGCGCAGTGCGGCGGAGACGTTGCGGTCGATGTCGAGGATCGCGCTGGCCGGGTCCTGCAGCGCGGCGCCGGCCGAGGCATGCACGTAGCCCATCTGCGAGAGCAACTCGCGCATGTGCTGCGCGCCGCCGCCGGAGGCCGCCTGGTAGGTCATCGAGGTGGCCCACTCGACCAGATCATTCTGGAACAGGCCGCCGAGCGCCATCAGCATCAGGCTGACGGTGCAGTTGCCGCCGATGTAGTCCTTGACCCCGCGCGACAGGCCGTTGCGGATCACGTCCATGTTCACCGGGTCGAGCACGATGATGGCGTCGTCGGCCATGCGCAGCGCCGAGGCCGCGTCGATCCAGTAACCGGTCCAGCCGGCTTCGCGCAGCTTGGGGTACACCGCCTTGGTGTAGTCGCCGCCCTGACAGGTCAGGATCACATCCATCGCCTTGAGGTCGTCAATGCGGTTGGCGTCCTTCAGCGGCGGGGTGTCCTTGCCCACGTCGGGGCCGGCGCCGCCGGCGTTGGAGGTGCTGAAAAACACCGGGTCGATGAGCGCGAAATCGTTCTCGTCGCGCATGCGCTGCATCAAAACCGAGCCGACCATCCCGCGCCAGCCGACCAGACCCACTCGCTTCATTGCCATTGTCGTCTTCCTGATTTCAGTGTGATGTTGCTTACAGCGCCGCGATCACCGCGTCGCCCATCTCGACCGTGCCGACCTTGCGCGTGCCGGCCTCGAAAATATCGCCGGTGCGGTAGCCCGCCGCCAGCACCGACTTGACCGCCGCCTCGATGCGCTGCGCCGCCGCCTCCTCGCTGAAGGTGTAGCGCAGCATCATCGCCACCGACAGAATCGTCGCCAGCGGATTGGCCAGCCCCTTGCCGGCGATGTCGGGCGCCGAACCGTGGCACGGCTCGTACATGCCCTTGTTGTGCTCGTCCAGCGAGGCCGAGGGCAGCATGCCGATCGAGCCGGTGAGCATCGCCGCCTCGTCCGACAGGATGTCGCCGAACATGTTGCCGGTCACCACCACGTCGAACTGCTTGGGATTCTTCACCAGCTGCATGGCGGCGTTATCGACCAGCATGTGGGAGAGCTCAACGTCCGGGTAGTCGGCCGACAGCTCGATCATCACATCGCGCCACAACTGGGTGCATTCAAGCACGTTCATCTTGTCGACCGAGCACAGTTTTCGGTTGCGCTTGCGGGCAATCTCGAAAGCCACCTTGCCGATGCGCCGGATCTCGCCCTCGCTGTAGATCATGGTGTTGTAACCGACCCGCTCGCCATCGCGCGTCTCGATGCCGCGCGGCTGGCCAAAGTAGATGTCGCCAGTGAGCTCGCGCACGATCATGATGTCCAGCCCGGCCACCAGTTCGGGCTTGAGCGAGGAGGCGTTGGCCAGTTCCGGGTAGAGAATCGCCGGGCGCAGATTGCCGAACAGATTCAACGCCTTGCGGATGCCGAGCAGACCGCGCTCGGGGCGCAATTCGCGCGGCAGGCCATCCCACTGCGGGCCACCGACCGCACCGAGCAGGACCGCGTCGGCGGCCTGGGCGAGGGCCAGCGTGGACGCCGGCAACGGCGCCCCGTCGGCATCCACCGCGCAGCCGCCCAGCCGCGCCTCTTCACACTCGAAGGGCAGCCCGTCGCTGCGCAGGGCGTCGAGCACGCGCACCGCCTGCGCCATGATTTCCGGCCCGATCCCATCGCCCGGCAATACACAAATCTTCATTCCATCCTCCAGCCCGGCGCGCAGCGCCCGGCATCCTGCATGTCAGCGAAAATAATACGGGTGCGCCGCCTTGCGCGCCGCCTCGAAGGCGCGAATCTGGTCGGCATGGCGCAAGGTCAGGCCGATTTCGTCCCAGCCGTTGAGCAGGCATTCCTTGCGGAACGGGTCGACCTCGAAGTCATGCGCCGTGCCATCGGGTTCGCGCACCTGCTGAGCGGCGAGATCAATCGACAGGCGATAGCCTTCGGTGGCGAGGCAATCGGCGAACAGCCGGTCGATCACCGCCGCCGGCAGGCAGATCGGCAGCACGCCGTTCTTGAAGCAGTTATTGAAGAAAATGTCGGCAAAGCTGCTCCCCACCAGGGCGCGAAAACCGTAATCGTCGAGCGCCCACGGCGCGTGCTCGCGCGAGCTGCCGCAGCCGAAGTTGTCGCGCGTGAGCAGGATCTGCGCACCCGCGTAACGCGGCTGGTTGAGCACGAACGCGGGGTTGAGCGGCCGGCCGGCGTTGTCCTTGCCGGGCGCGCCCTGGTCGAGATAACGCCACTCGTCGAACAGGTTGGGACCGAAGCCGCTGCGCTTGATCGACTTGAGAAACTGCTTGGGAATGATCGCGTCGGTGTCGACGTTGGCGCGGTCGAGCGGTGCCACGAGCCCCTCAAGCTGGGAAAACGCACGCATTACTTGGTCGCCTTCTGGATCGCTTCGCCACCCTTTTCAATGTCCTGACCCACACCGCGCACGGTATTGCAGCCCGACAGGGTCACGACAGCCACCGCAGCAATCATCAGCATCATCAATCGCTTCATGTAAGTCTCCTCAGTTGAGTTCGCCGACATCGGCGAAATGGCCGGCAATCGCGGCGGCGGCGGCCAGCGCCGGGCTGACCAGATGGGTGCGGCCGCCATTGCCCTGGCGACCTTCAAAATTGCGGTTGGAGGTCGACGCGCAGCGCTCGCCCGGCTCCAGTCGGTCGGCATTCATCGCCAGACACATCGAACAGCCCGGCTCGCGCCATTCGAAACCGGCCGCCACAAAGACCTTGTCCAGCCCCTCGGCTTCGGCCTGGCGCTTGACCAGCCCGGAACCCGGCACCACCAGCACCTGCTTGACCGAATCGGCCTTGCGACGCCCCTGCGCCACCTCGGCGGCGACGCGCAGATCCTCGATGCGCGAGTTGGTGCATGAGCCGATGAACACCCGATCGACCGCGATCCGCTTGATCGGCGTGCCGGCCGCCAGCCCCATGTAGGCCAGCGCGCGGGTCATTCCCTCGCGCTTGACCGGATCGCTGACCGCCGCCGGGTCGGGCACCATGCCGTCGAGGTCGGTGACCATCTCGGGCGAGGTGCCCCAGGTGACCTGCGGGCGGATCGTCGCGGCGTCGATGTTGATCACCTTGTCGAAACGCGCGCCAGCGTCCGAATGCAGGGTGCGCCAGTAGGCCACCGCCTGCGTCCACGCCGCGCCGTCGGGGGCGTAAGGGCGGCCCTTGAGGTAGTCGATGGTGATGTCGTCCACCGCCACCATGCCGGCCCGCGCGCCGGCTTCGATGGCCATATTGCACAGGGTCATGCGCCCTTCCATCGACAACCCACGGATGGCGCTGCCGCCGAATTCGATCGCGCAGCCGGTGCCACCGGCGGTGCCAATGTGTCCGATGATGGCCAGTGCCACATCCTTGGCCGACACTCCCGGCGCGAGTTCGCCCTCGACCGCGATCAGCAGGGTCTTGGAGCGCTTCTGCACGAGGCATTGGGTCGCCAGCACGTGCTCAACCTCGGAGGTGCCGATGCCGTGCGCCAGACAGCCAAAGGCGCCATGGGTGGAGGTGTGCGAATCACCGCACACCACGGTCATGCCCGGCAGCGTGGCGCCGTTCTCCGGCCCGATGACATGCACGATGCCCTGACGCGCGTCCTTGAACGGAAAATAGGCCAGCGCACCCACCGCGCGGATGTTGGCGTCGAGCGTTTCGACCTGCTGGCGCGACACCGGGTCCGTGATCCCCTCGTCCCAATGATCGGTGGGGGTGTTGTGGTCGGCGGTGGCGACGATCGAACTCGTCCGCCAAGGCGTCCGCCCGGCCAGCTTGAGCCCCTCGAAGGCCTGCGGGCTGGTCACCTCGTGGACCAGATGGCGGTCGATGTAAATCAGTGCCGTGCCGTCCGCCTCTTCGCGGACCACATGGCTCGACCAGAGCTTTTCATAAAGGGTTTGCGCCTGCTGCATCTTCTCTTCCAACAACCGGTAAACGCTTGATTAGACCACAGCCCTCGCAGGCTGGATAGCCAGCCTGGCTGGGCCACGGCGGGCTCAGCGCCCCTGTCGACTGGCCTGGTAAATCGGCATCACCCGCGCCGCATCGCGGGCCAGATCCTGCTGCCGGGTGGTGTGTGAGGGATGGGTGGACAGCCACTCCGGCTGCGAGCCCTTGCTCTGGCCCGCCATCTTCTGCCACAGCCCCACCGCGGCGCGCGGATCGTAGCCGGCGCGGGCCGCCAGTTCGACGCCCATGCTGTCGGCCTCGGACTCATGCAGGCGCGAGTTGGGCAACTGGAAGCTGACCTTGGCGACCGTGCCCATCAAGTCTGCCCCCGCCTGCCCCGTCCCCAGCGCGGCGCTGATCACCGACACCCCGAGATTGGTCATCATCGCCTGCGACACCCGCTCGCGCGCGTGCTCGCGCAGCGCATGGGCGATCTCGTGCCCCATCACCGCGGCAATCTCGTCGTCGTTGAGCTTGAGGCGGGTGATCAGCCCGGTGTAGAAGGCGATCTTGCCGCCGGCCATGCACCACGCGTTGAGCTCGTTGGAGGTGATCACGTTCACCTCCCAGTCCCAGCCCGGCGCGTCGGAACGGAACGCACCGGTCTGCGGAATCAGTCGGGCCGCGACGCCACGCACCCGCGACACCAGCCGCGGGTCGGTATTGAGCACGCCTTTGTTGCGCGAATCGAGCAGCACCTGGCTGTACTGTTTGGCCGAGGCCTGCTCCACTTCAGAGGCCGACACCATCATCGCCTGACCGCGCGACACCCCCACCGCGCCGGCTTGGGTGGTCTGCACGTTCTGGCAGCCAGCCAGCACCAGCGTCGCCGACAGCAACACCCAATTACGCACTGATCTTGTTCTCATCGACTCCTCCATTCACGTCCCGCGCCGGCCAGCCGCGCCAGATCACACCCCATCCGATCAGGCCAAAGAGCGCGCCGATGGAATAGGTCCACGCTGGCCCGATGGCGTCCCAAGTGTAACCGCTGAGCAGCCCCCCGAGCATGCCGCCCGCGCCAAAGCTGATGCTGCCGTAGATCGCCTGTCCACGCGCCTGCAAGCGCCCCGGAAACCACAGATTGATCGCCCCGATCGAAGCCGCGTGGTAGACCCCGAAGGTGGCACCGTGCAGCAGTTGCGCCACCACCAGCACCACGATCGACTCCACCCCCCAGCCGATCATCAGGAAGCGCAGCACCGCGCAGGCGTATGCCACCAACAGGATCAAGCGCAGCGCAAATCGCGCCGCCAAGCGTGGCATGAACAAGAATGCCCCGATCTCCGCCACCACGCCCAGGGTCCACATCCACCCCACCAGCGCCTTGCTGTAGCCAGCATCGACCAGATGAATGGAGTAGAACACATACAGCGCGCCGTGCGCCGCGGACATGAAGAAACAGCCCGCCAGCAAGGCGCGCACCTCCGGCCGGGCAAGCACCGCGGGAAGGCCGGGCGCATCGTGGTGATGCGGCGGAATCGGCGCTTCGGGCACGCTGAGCGCGAACGCCAGGATGCCGGCCAGCAACACCATCGTCATCCACAGCTGGCTGTCGACCGCCAGCCAGGTCAGCGCATGGCCGATGCCCAGCACCGCGACGATGAAGCCGATCGACCCCCACAGGCGGATGCTGCCGTAGCGGCTGGTTTGTCCGGCAAGATGGCCGAAGGTCAGACTCTCGACCAGCGGCAGCGCGGCGCTCCAGAAGAACGTCATCACCGCCATGCCGGCGAAGATGCCGGCAAAGCTGGTGGTCTGGAAGAACACCGCGAAGCCGGCCATCGAGGCCGCCGCCGAGAGACGCACGATCGGCATGCGCACCCCGATCCGGTCGGCCAGCACGCCCCACAGGTTGGGCGCCACGATCCGCATCACCTGCATCAGCGACATCAGGATGGCGATGTCGGCGGCGGAGAAACTGAGCGACTGCAGATACAGCGTGAAGTACGGCGAGAAGGCGCCAATGAACGCAAAGTAGAAGAAGTAGTAGCCCGACAGGCGCCAATACGGAAGCATGGCCGGCATTGTAGCGGCGCCCCTCACCGGCTGCGTGCGGGCAACAAAAAAGCGCCCGGGGGCGCTTGGCTTGGGGCTTTTGACGATCAGGCCACCTTGCAGTTCTGCAGCATGCCGAACAAGGCGTCCTTCAGGCGGAGGCGCTCTTTTTTGAGGTCCTCCAGTTCCGGATCGGTCGCCAGCTCGGCCTGGACCTCGATACGCACGACATGACGATTGACCTCGTGGTAGCGATCGAAGAGCCGCTGAAAATGCGCATCGGACACTTTCAGGGCGTGAATCTGGTCGTGGAATTCCGGAAATTCGTTATGCAGATCATGGGCTTGCAATTCCATCATGGCCTCCCTTTGGCATTCACTCGTGTCTGTATCCAGCCTACCCCGCACCCCGGCCGACACGTTGATTCACATCAAGCCTTGCCGGCCCGCGCGACCGGCGAGGGCACCGGCTGTTCGCCGTCCGGGGCGAGCCCGGCGATCTGCGGCGTGGCGCAGCGCACATCGGCGTTCTGGCCGCGCTGGCGCAGGGCGTGATCCATCAGCACGATCGCCAGCATGGCCTCGGCGATCGGCGTGGCGCGAATCCCCACGCAGGGGTCGTGCCGGCCTTCGGTGTTGACGATCACCGCTTCGCCGGCGCGGTTGATCGAGCGCCGGTCCAGCCGAATGCTGGAGGTCGGCTTGATCGCCATGCTCACCAGCACGTCCTGGCCGGTCGAAATGCCGCCAAGCACGCCCCCGGCGTGATTGCTCAGGAAGCCCTCCGGGGTCATCTCGTCGGAGTGTTCGGTGCCGCGCTGGGCGACGCAGCGGAAGCCGGCGCCGACCTCCACCCCCTTGACCGCGTTGATGTTCATCATCGCGTAGGCGATGTCGGCGTCGAGGCGGTCATACACCGGCTCGCCCCAACCCACCGGCACCCCGGTGGCGACCACATTGATGCGCGCGCCGATCGAATCGCCAGACTTGCGCAGCTCGTCCATGTAGGCTTCCAGCTCGGGCAGCATCGCCGCGTTGGGGGCGAAGAAGGCGTTGCCCGGCAGGTCGATGTCTTCCCACGCCTTGAACGGGACCTCGATCGGCCCGAGCTGCGCCATGTAGCCGCGAATGACGATCCCGAAACGGGTGTTGAGCCACTTGCGCGCAATCGCCCCGGCCGCCACCCGCACCGCGGTTTCGCGCGCAGACGAACGCCCGCCGCCGCGATAATCGCGAATCCCGTACTTGTGCAGATAGGCGTAGTCGGCGTGGCCCGGCCGGAAGGTGTCGGCGATGTTGGAGTAGTCCTTGCTGCGCTGGTCCTGGTTGCGGATCAAGAGCGCGATCGGCGTGCCGGTGGTCAGCCCCTCGAACACCCCGGAGAGAATCTCGACGGTATCGGGCTCGCGCCGCTGGGTGACGTGGCGCGAGGTGCCGGGCTTGCGCAGGTCGAGCTCGGCCTGAATCTCGGCTTCGGTGATCGGCAGCCCCGGCGGGCAGCCATCGACCACGCAGCCGATCGCCGGACCATGGGATTCGCCGAAAGACGACACACAGAAGAGCTTGCCGAGAGAATTGCCGGACATGGAGTCAACCGCAGGCTGGAAAAGGCTGTGAGTCTATCAAATGGCGGCCCGCCGCGACGCCGCAATCAGCGGAACCGGCCGCCTTTGAGACCATGCAGAAAGCTGTCGATCATGCTCCCCGCCAGATCCAGCGAGTACACCCCCGGCTGCAGGCACCAGCCCGAGATCAGCCCGTCGATCATCGCCGACAGGGCCAGCGCGGCGCGATGCGGGTCCAGACCGGCGGGCAGATCGCCGCGCGCGCGCGCCACGCCAAGCGCCTGCTCCTGCCGCAGCAGATGACGGTCGCAGCACTCCAGGCACTGGTCCACCACCGCCACCATCTCGTCCACGTACTCGCTCTTGTGCATCGCGATCGCAAACACCCGGATGTAGCGCGGGTCGGCGTCAATGCGCTCGATCACCCCGAGAATGCGCGCTCGTAGCTCGGTCAGCGGGTCATCGCTGGTGGTGTAATCGACTTCGGAGATCGCTTCGAGGGGGTCGATGGCGCGACGCATCATGGCGTCGAACACCTCGCCCTTGTTGGCAAAATGCCAGTAGATGGCGCCGCGCGTCACCCCCGCCTGATGCGCGATGTCGGCCAGCGTGGTGCGCGCCACGCCCTTGGTGTAGAACACCGTCTCGGCGGCATCGAGAATGCCGTGCCGCGTCTCCAGCGCCTCTTCCTTCGTCTTTCTCACCATCTGCGATTCACACCCTAGGGTTGCTTCTGCCAAGGATTGAAGCACACAAAGTGCACATTGTCACTTTACATACATGCTTGAATGTTTTTAAAATCGCAGCACCTCAAAAAATATCAAGGAAACACCATGCCCGCCCCCCAACCCAACCCTCTGGCGGCCATGACGCGCAGTGCCCTGGCGCTGGCCGCAGCAGCGATCCTGCTCAACGGCTGCGGCAACGACGCGCCGGCCAACCCCAGCAGCGCGCCTCCACCCGCCCCGGTCAGCACCCTCACCGCCACGCCCGCCGACATCGCCGTCAGCTTCAGCTATCCGGCCCGTCTGTACGGCGCCCGCGAGGTCGAAATCCGCCCGCGCGTGAGCGGCATCCTGCTCAAGCGCAACTACACCGAAGGGGCTGTCGTCGACGCCGGCCAATCGTTGTTCCAGATCGACCCCGTGCCCTTCGAGACCGCCCTCGCCCGCGCCGAAGCCGACCTCGCCGCCGCCCAGGCGCGACTCGAACAGGCCCGCCGCGAAGCCGCCCGCCTCAAACCGCTGGTGGCGGTCAAGGCCGCGCCGCAGCGTGACTACGACGACGCGGTGTCAGCCCAGTCAGTCGCCAACGCCGACCTGCTCGCCGCCCGCGCCGACGTCCGGGAAGCCCGCCTCAACCTGGGCTACACCAAAGTCACCTCGCCGATCAGCGGCGTCAGTGCCCGCGCGGTGCTGCCCGAGGGGAGCCTGCTGAGCGGCCCCGACAGCCTGCTCACCGTGGTCACCCAGACCGACCCGCTGCAGGTGCGCTTCGGCCTGCCCGACACCGACCGCGCGCGCATCGACGCCGACCTGGCCCGCGGCGCGCTCAAGCTGATCGACGCAGAGCACTTCCGCGTCGCCCTGTCGCGCGGCGACGGCAGCCGCCTCGAGGCCAGCGCCACGCTGAGCTTCACCGACGTACGCATCGACCCGCGCACCGGCAGCAGCGAGGCCCAGGCCGAATTGCCGAACCCCGGCGCGCGGCTTCATCCGGGCGAATTCGTGCGCGTCCATCTCGAAGGCGCGGTGCGTCCCGGGGCGATCGCCGTGCCGCAGCGCGCGGTGCTCGAAGGCCCGCAGGGACGCTTTGTCTATCTGGTGGTCGAGGGCAAGGCCGCGTCGCGTCCGGTAACCCCGGTGGAGTGGGTCGGCGACACGGTGATCGTCGACGGCCTCGCGGCGGGCGATGAGGTCATCATCGACGGCGTGCTCAAGATCGGTCCGGGCGCACCGGTGACGGTCACCCCGCCCGCCGGCGGCGCCGCCAAGCCGGGAGCCTGACCATGTTCTCGCGCTTCTTCATCAACCGTCCGATCTTCGCCACGGTCCTGTCGCTGTTCATCATCATCGCCGGTCTGGCCTCGATGCGCGGCCTGCCGATCGCGCAGTACCCGGAGATCGCCCCGCCGGTGGTCACCGTCGCCGCCACCTACCCCGGCGCTTCCGCCGACGTGATCGAAAAGACTGTCGCCGCGCCGCTCGAAACCCAGATCATCGGGGTCGAGGACATGCTCTACATGAGTTCGACCTCGGCCTCCAACGGCCGCGTCGAGATTCAGGTGACCTTCGACATCGGCGCTGACGTCGACCAGGCGGTGATCAACGTCAACAATCGCGTCAAGCAGGCCGAGCCGCGCCTGCCGCTGGAGGTGCGCCGTCAGGGCATCAGCGTCGAAAAAGGTTCGTCGGCCTTCCTTCAGGTGATCGCCTTCACCTCGCCGGACGGACGCTTCGACGACGTCTACACCAGCAACTACGTGACGCTCAACGTGCTCGACGTGCTCAAGCGGGTGCCCGGCACCACCAACGTCCAGATTTTCGGTGCCAAGGACTACGCGATGCGGATCTGGCTCAACCCGGACCGCCTGCGCCATCACAATCTGGCCACCACCGACGTCATCCGCGCCATCGAGGAGCAGAACGCCCAGTACGCGGTCGGCCGCATCGGCCAGCCGCCGGTCGCCAGCGGACAGGCGATGTCGTTGACCGTCAACACCCGCGGCCGGCTGGCCGAGCCCGAAGAGTTCGAGAACATCATCCTGCGCGCCAGCCCGGATGGCGCCCAGCTGCGCCTCAAGGACGTCGCCCGGGTCGAGCTCGGGGCGCGCGACTACGACTTCATCGGCCGTATCAACGGCCAGCCGGCCACCCTGGTCGGGATCTTCCTCAAGCCCGGTGCCAACGCGCTCGATGTGGCCGAGGACGTCAAGAAAACACTGCTCGAACTGGGCGCGCGATTCCCCGACGGACTCAGCTATTCGGTGCCTTACGACACCACCGACTTCGTGAACGTGTCGATCCGCGAAGTGCTCAAGACCCTGGCGGAAGCGATGGCGCTGGTGTTCCTGGTGGTCTACCTGTTCCTGCAGAACTGGCGCGCCACCCTGATCCCGACCCTGGCGGTGCCGGTGTCGCTGATCGGCACCTTCGCCGGCTTGCTGATGCTGGGCTACTCGATCAACACCCTGACCCTGTTCGGGATGGTGCTGGCGATCGGCATCGTGGTGGACGACGCCATCGTGGTGCTCGAAAACGTCGAACGGATCATGCACGAGGAAGGCCTGTCGGTGCGTCAGGCGGCGGTCCAGGCGATGCGCGAGGTCACCGGCCCGGTGGTCGCGATCGTGCTGGTGTTGTGCGCGGTGTTCGTGCCGATCGCCTTCCTCGGCGGGCTCACCGGCGAGCTGTACCGCCAGTTCGCGGTCACCATCGCGATCGCGGTGAGCATCTCCGGCATTGTCGCGCTGACCCTCACCCCGGCCCTGTGCGTGCTCATCCTGCGCCACGAGCACAAGGCCACCGGCCGCTTCTTCCGCGCCTTCAACCGCGGTTTCGAGGCGGTCACCCGCCGCTACACCCACGGCGTCGCCTGGCTGATCCGCCGTGGCGCGATCGGCCTGCTGCTGTTCGGCGGGATGGTGGCGATCACCGCCCAACTGGCCCTCACCACCCCCGGCAGTCTGGTGCCGGACGAAGACCAGGGCTACTTCATCACCGCGGTCTTCCTACCCGACGGCGCCTCGCTGGAACGCACCGACAAAGTCGTTGCGGAGGTCGAGAAGATCATCCGCAGCGACCCCAACGTCGCCTACACCGTGGCCTTCACCGGCTTCGACTT
>JAGRFO010000213.1 GCA_020446005.1 Rhodocyclaceae bacterium
CGACGATGATCATCGCCGTTTCCTGATCGAGCACCTGGTTGATGGTGACCATCGAGCCCATCTTCATCAGCGCCTTGATCACCTCGGTGGCCTTGATCGCCATCTTGTGCGCCAGATCGGCGACCGAGATGGTTTCCGGCACATGCACCTCATGCACCACGGGCTCGACCGGCGCCTTGAAGTTGCTGGCAGGCTGCGCATCGCGCTGATTGCGCTGGCCGCGACCGCCGCCGCGCTTGCCGCCACGCCAGTTGCCAACCGCATCATCACCGCGCGTTTTCAGCGTGCGGCGCTTGTCGCTGTCGACACCGCGACGCTCGTCCTTGCGGCCGGCGGGCTCTTCCTTCTGAGGCTTATGTAGGGTATTCGCGCCACCGCCCTTGCGGCTGGCAGTCGCCGCATTTTCGGCTTCCAACCGATTGCGCTCGGCGGCCGCTCGCGATGAGGCTTCGCGCTCTTCGCGCAGTTTGCGGTCGGCGATCTGGCGTGCCATCAGATCGGAATGGCGGCGCGACTCATCCTCACGCGCCTTGACCTCTTCGGGATCGAGCAACTCGGCGATCTTCACCCGGCGCACGCGCTTCTTGGTTTCCGGCGCCGGGGCGGCTGCCTCGGGCTCTGGCGTCGGTTCGGTCTCGGCGGCCGTAGCGGACAGTGCATCCTCGATCACTTCTGGCGCCGACGCCTCCGCCACAATCGGCTCCGTCGCCGGCGCAACCTCGGGCACTTCGACGACCGGCGCTTCAACCACCTCGAGCTCCGGCTCAGGGGCATCGACGCTGGCCGCTTTCTGCGCTTCGGCCTCGGCGATCAGTTCGTCGCGCTTGACGAACACCCGCTTCTTGCGCACCTCGACCTGCACCGTGCGCGCACGACCGGAGGAATCGGTGGCCTTGATCTCGCTGGTCTGCTTGCGCGTCAAGGTGATCTTCGATTTGGCCTTGTCGTCGCCGTGGGCGCGACGCAGGTAGTCCAGCAGCTTGGCCTTGTCCTGCTCCGACAGCATGTCGTCGGCGCCATCGATGCTGACACCGGCGCGCTTGAGCTGATCGAGCAGCGCGGTGGCCGGCATTTTCAATTCGCCGGCAAATTGGGTAACGCTAATCTGTTCCATGGCTTCCCCCGTCTTACTCGAACCAATGCGCCCGTGCCACGGTGATCAGTTCCACAGCCCTGGATTCTTCAATGCCGGTCATCTCGACCAGCTCGTCGGTGGCCAGATCGGCGAGGTCGTCGCGCGTCTTGATGCCGTGCGTCGCCAAAGTGGCGGCCAGTTCTTTTTCCATCCCCTCAAGGTTGATCAGATCCTCGGAGACGCTTTCGAGCTGCTCTTCGGTGACGATCGCCTCGGTGAGCAAGACGTTGCGCGCCCGGTCGCGCAACTCATTGACCGTATCTTCGTCAAAGGCCTCGATCTCGAGCATTTCGGAGAGCGGCACGTAGGCGATCTCTTCCAGCGAGGTGAAGCCCTCGTCGATGAGAATGTCTGCCACTTCCTCGTCGACATCCAGCCGCTCCATGAACAAGCTGCGCCAGCCGCTGCGCTCTTCGCCAGAGCGCTGCGCGGACTCTTCTTCGCTCATCAGGTTGATCGACCAGGCGGTCAATTCCGAAGCCAGCTTGACGTTCTGCCCGCTGCGCCCGATAGCGATCGCCAGGTTGTTTTCATCGACCACCACATCCATTGCATGCGCCTCTTCATCGACCACGATGGAGGTCACCTCGGCGGGCTGCAGCGCGGCGATGACGAACTGGGCGGGATCGGGCGACCAGACGATGATGTCGATCTGCTCGCCGCCAATCTCGTTGCGCACCGCGGTGACGCGCGAGCCGCGCAGCCCCACGCAGGTGCCGATCGGATCGATGCGCGCATCGTGCGCCTCGACCGCGATCTTGGCGCGCAGTCCGGGATCACGGGCGCAGGCCTTGATCTCGAGCAACCCGTCCTCGATCTCCGGCACTTCGAGCTCGAACAGCTTCATCAGGAATTCCGGCGCGGTCCGCGACAGGATCAACTGCGGACCACGGGCGTTGCGGTCGATGCGCAGCAGATAAGCCTTGACGCGGTCGCCCACCCGCAGATTCTCCTTCTGGATCATCTGGTCGCGCGGCAGGACGGCTTCGAGGCGACCCACTTCGATGATCGCGTTACCGCGCTCCATCCGCTTGATGCTGCCGCTGACCAGAAACTCCTTGCGCTCGAGGAAATCGTTGAGCACTTGCTCGCGCTCGGCGTCGCGGATTTTCTGAAGGATGACCTGCTTGGCCGCCTGCGCGCCGATCCGCCCGAAATCGATCGGCTCGAGCGCCTCCTCGATGTACTCGCCCACTTCGATGTCGGCCACTTCCTCACGCGCGTCGATGATGCCCATCTGCGCCTCGTCGTTCTCGACCTCGGCATCGGGCAGCACCAGCCAGCGGCGGTAGGACTCGTAGTCGCCGCTCTCGCGGTCGATGGTCACGCGCACGTCGGCATCGTCGTGGATGCGCTTCTTGGTGGCAGAGGCCAGGGCGGATTCCAGCGAGGCGAAGACGATCTCCTTCGCGACATTCTTTTCACGCGCCAGTGCATCTACAAGCAGCAGGATTTCGCGGCTCATTGAATCAAACCTCCAGACCGAAGCTCAAAATTGGGGCACCAGGCGTGCTTTCTCGACTTCCTCGAAGGGAATCTCCAGCACCCCGGCGGCCTGCGCCAGAAGCACTTTCCCATCCTCGAAGCCTTTCAGCACCCCCGAAAAATTTCGCTGATTTCCGTCGTTGAGCGGCAAGCGCGTGCGCAATTGGATCGTCTCGCCGGCAAAGCGGGCAAAATCGGCCGCCTTCTTGAGCGGGCGATCCAGGCCGGGGGAGGACACCTCGAGGCGGTCGAAATCGATGTTCTCGACTTCGAATACACGCGTCAGCTGGTTGCTGACCGTCGCGCAGTCGTCGACCGTCACGCCGCGGTCGATGTCGATGAACACCCGCAGCAGCCGGATCCTAGGGGAGGTTTCGAAATCCACCAGCTCGTAACCCAACCCATTGACGACCTGTTCAACGCGCCCGAGCAAATCCATTTATCACGCCCAAAAATAAAAAAATGGGCTCACGCCCATCCCCATGCCACTCAACTGGAAATCGGTGTTTGGCGACCCGTCCTGATCACCAAAACCGCTCGATTATAGCCACTGCCAAACAGACAAGCAATTAACGCTTTGATTTCCTCTGGTTGCCGCCCGCTTTGCCCTGCCGCGCGCGCCGCGAGCGGCCCGCCTTGGCGCCGCCAGCCGACGCGGCCGGCATCACGATGCCGGCCAACTGGCCAACCAGCGCCTCGTCGATGTCTTCCCACATCCCGCGCTTGAGGCGCGAGGGCAACAGCACCGGGCCATAACGCACCCGCATCAAGCGGCTGACGGTCAGCTCCAGCGCCTCGAACATGCGCCGCACCTCGCGGTTGCGCCCCTCGGCGATGACGACACGGTACCAGCGGTTGACCCCCTCCCCGCCACCGTCCTCGATGCGCTTGAACGCGGCGCGCTGGCCGTCGATCTCGACGCCGTCGAGCAGGCTCTGGCGCTGCTCGTCGGTCAGCTCGCCGAGCGAGCGCACGGCGTACTCGCGCTCGACGCCGAAGCGCGGGTGCATCAGCTGGTTGGCCAGGTCGCCCGAGTTGGTGAACAGCAGCAGCCCCTCGGTATTGAGGTCCAGCCGCCCGACCGACTGCCACTTGCCCTGCGCCAGCCGCGGCAGGCTGCGGAAGACGGTCGGACGCTGCTGCGGGTCGTCGTGGGTGACGACCTCGCCCGCCGGCTTGTGGTAGGCCAGCACGCGCGCC
>JAGRFO010000214.1 GCA_020446005.1 Rhodocyclaceae bacterium
CTCGAACACGAACAGGAATACGTCCGGCGCACCGACGCGATCGCGCAGCAGCGTTGCATGCAGACGCACCCAGCGATCCTTCCCGTCTCGGTGGAGCAGCCGCATCTCGATCAGAAAGTTGTTTCCCTCGCCGGAGGTCAGCTGCGCCATCGCGTCCCTGCAGGCGGTGCGGTCGGCGGGATGGGTGATGGATTCGAAGGAGCGCTCGAGCAGCGGTTGCCGGCGGTAACCGAGCAATGCGCAAAGGGTGTTGTTCACCTCGACCCAGCCCCCCCCGGGGTCGATGCTGGCAATGCCCACGGGGGCGTTCTCGAAGCTGGCCCGGTAGCGCGCTTCGCTCTCGGCGAGCGCCTTGCCGATCTCGCGCTCGGCCGTGATTTCCCTGACCACGCCGCGGTAGCCGCAAAAGCCGTGCACCGGATCGATCAGCGGCCGGCCCGAGATCGCGAAGCAGCCTGCGTCCGGGCGGTCGCCGCTGATCTCGAACTCGAAGCCCGAGAACGCCTGGTGCGAGGCGAGCCGTCGCTGCACCGATTTCCACCCCGGGACGGCGGCGCCATCGACCAGTATGCCGTTCAGGGTGCGCCCCAGCCAGGCTTCATGGATCTGCGGCCCGCGCCGCGCGCCATCGGTGGCGATCTCGGTGAAGCGCAGGTCGGCGTCCTGCTCCCAGTACCAATCTGAACAGAGCGACACGAGGTCACGGAAGCGCTCCTCGCTGGCCTTGAGCGAGCGGGCCGCTTCGATGCGTTCGGTAACGTCCCGCCCGATTCCGCGGTAACCGAGCAGCCTGCCTTGGCGGTCGAATACGGGACGGCCGGTAAGCTCCAGGTGGCGCAGCGCACCGTCGAGGTCGATACGGTCGACGGTGCACGAGAATTCCTGATGCCGTTCCAGTGTTTTCCTGAATTCCTGCCAGAAGGATTGCGGAAGATTCTGGTGCGGCACGTCCCAGAAGCGGTGGCCGAGGTAGTCGGCCGGATCCAGCCGCACCCGCGTTCGGATGCCTTCACTGATGTGGGTATAGCGATGGGCGGAGTCGGATTCCCAGGACCAGTCCGCCGATTGGTCGATGAGATCCAGCAGTTTGCGATGGTCTCCCTGGTTTCGCCGCGAAGCCTGACGGATCTGGTTCTGCACGCTGCTGCGTCCTGTTCGCAAGAGATGAATGCAGAAATATCCCAGCAGGGCGATGATGGCGATGGCGAGGCCGCCGGCGACCGGCAGCACGCGAATGACGCCGGGAAGTCGCTCTGGATCGATGGGGGCGGCGATCGCCCAAGTGTCGTTCGAGACGCTCACCGTGGCTCGGACCTCATGCGCGCCGGGCGGGCTTGTCGCGGGCACGATTCGTAGCGGCAGGGCATCCGCTTGTTCCGGCAACAGCCGTTCTGCCGAGACGCTGGCGATGCGGCCCCGGCCGATGTTGATGAACAGTGCGGCGGCATTGGCGCTGAAGCGTAGCGGCGGGTCGGTATTGTCGCCGAGCCCGTCCGAGGGCGAACGGGGCAGGGGCGAGGCTGGCAGGCCGATGCTTCGCAGCCGCTCGACGATCTGTTCGGGCGGGACGCCGGATTGACGAAGCTGGCCGAGATCCTGGCCGATCGTCGCCAGGCTCAGGGACAGGTCGGCGCTAGCCGCGCGCGCACTCACGGTGGCGCGTTCCGCCGCGTACCGGGTGATCTCCTGGTCCAGCCAGCGGGCGCAGGTGAACGCCAGTACGAGACCTGTCGCGAGCACGGTCAGGGTGACCGATCGGCGGGCAATGAATCGGGTGTTGTCAGACGTACCGCTCATCGTTCATATGGTCTGGAAACGCCTATCGACCGATTGCCAGTAGCGCGGTCGGGAGAACGAGGCACACGCGCAGTGGATCATGACCGCCAGATCGACCGGCTTGGTGCCAGGCGAGGTGGCTTGACCGATACCTTGCGTCCGCGTGCGCTCCGATACGATGGCCGAGATGATACCTCGGGCATGGCATCTTCGGTGCAGCGCTGCATCTGCGCTCATCGTTCGCGGTATTCTGTGGCTCCGATCCATTTCCTTCCGCAGCCCTATCCAATGTCCGCCAGCCAATCCCATCCAGCCCCGTCTGCCTGGGTGACCCGTTTCGCGCCATTGATCAATGCGGGCGGCGAAGTGCTCGACTATGCCTGCGGCAGCGGCCGTCACGCGCGCTGGCTGGCGCAGCGAGGATTTCACGTCGAGGCGGTGGACCGGGACGCCAGCGCGCTTGAGTCGTTGCAGGGTGTGCCTCGCATCGACACCCGCCGGGCCGATCTCGAGTCTGGCCAGTGGCCCTACGCGGGGCGGCGCTTCGATGGCGTGATCGTCACCAACTACCTGTTTCGTCCCCGTCTGGAGATGTTGCTGGCGCTGCTCGGTCCGGGCGGGGTGCTGATCTACGAAACCTTCATGCTCGGCAATGCGCGCTTTGGCAAGCCAAGCAACCCGGACTTCCTGCTCGCGCCGGGCGAGTTGCTGCAACTGACCGCCGACGCTTTCACCCCGCTGGCCTTCGAGCAAGGCGAGGTGCGCGCCCCGGCGCCGGCGATGGTGCAGCGCCTGTGCGCGATCCGGGGCGAGGCGACGGGGCTGATCGGCTGACGCCTTCAGGCGCGTTCGAGGCGCAGGATGTCGCTGGCTAGCGCGTCGATGCCGGCACGTGAGAGATCGGTGGTGGATACCGTCGCGGCCTGTGCAAATTGCACGTAGTTGCCGTTTTGCGAGCGCCGGTACAGCGGATCGTAATGCAGGTCGATGAGCTCGGTGAACAGCGTCGGCAGATCGTGCGCGTCGGCCAGCTCGCGCCAGCGCGCCAGGGTCTCGCCGGCGAGCAGGCGCTGTAAGTGGCCCAGCCGCGTCTTGAGCGCCTCGGCGTCATCGCCCAGATAGGCGTAATCGCGCAGCAAAAAGGCGATGCGCGCGTTGTGGCTGGCGTCGATGCGTACGCAGCGCGCGGCGCGCATCCGTTCGATCAAGGTCTCCGGCACGTGCAGCCGGCCGATCTTGCGGCTTTCGGCTTCGGCATACACCGGGCGCGCCGGGTTGAGGCGGGCCAGCGCGTCGTGCAAGGCGGTTTCGAAGGATTTCTGGCTGGGCTGCTCGATGCCGGGCAGGGCGCCGAGCACCGAGCCCTTGTGCGCCACCAGCCCCTCCAGATCGAGCACTTGCGCGCCTTGCGCCGCCAGCGCGTGCAGCACCGCCGTCTTGGCGCTGCCGGTGGGGCCGCACAGGATGCGCAGATCGAGGCCCGAGGGCAGGGCGTCGAGTCCGTCGATCACGTGGCGGCGAAAGCGCTTGTAGCCGCCCTCCAGCTGGCAAGCGTCCCAGCCGATCATGCGCAGCCAGGTCACGAACGCGCCGCTGCGCTGCCCGCCGCGCCAGCAATACACCAGCGGTCGCCATTCCTTGGGTTGGTGCTGGAAATGGGCGTGCAGGTGGCGGGCGAGGTTCTCCGCCACCAGCGCACCGCCGATGCGACGCGCCACGAACGGGGAGACCTGCTTGTAGAGGGTGCCGACATGGGCGCGCTGTTCGTTGTCGAGCACCGGCAGGTTGCGCGCGCCGGGGAGGTGGTCGTCGGCGAACTCGGCCGGCGAGCGCACGTCGATGATCTCGTCAAACTCGGAGAGCTGTGCTACGGTCGCGCTGCCTTTTTTCATCACCATCCCGTGCTGGCGCCGTTCGCGCGCCGCTGTGTGCCTATCATGACTGCTGTTCGTTTGACCGAATTTTCCCACGGCGGCGGCTGCGGCTGCAAAATCGCGCCGGCGGTGCTGTCCGACATCCTCGCGCGCGCGCCCATCGGCGTGCTACCGCCCGAATTGCTCGTCGGCAACGCTTCGTCCGACGACGCGGCAGTGTATCGGCTCAACGACCGGCAGGCGATCGTCGCCACCACCGACTTCTTCACCCCCATCGTCGATGACCCGACCGATTTCGGCCGTATCGCCGCCACCAACGCGATCAGCGACGTGTACGCGATGGGCGCGACCCCGATTCTGGCGCTGGCGATCGTCGGCATGCCGCTCGACAAGCTCGCGCCAGCGGTGATCGGCCAGATCCTCGAAGGCGGTGCCAGCGTGTGCCGCGCGGCCGGCATCCCGATCGCCGGCGGGCATTCCATCGACGTGCTCGAACCCATTTACGGGCTGGTCGCGCTCGGCGTGGTGCACCCCGACAAGATTCTGCGCAACGACGCCGCGCGCGCCGGCGACGTGCTGATTCTCGGCAAGCCGCTCGGCGTGGGCGTGCTCTCCGCCGCGCTCAAGAAAGGCCGGCTCAGCGATGCCGGCTACGCCGCAATGATCGCCCACACCACCCGCCTCAACACTCCCGGCCCGGCGCTGGCCGGCATCGACGGCGTGCACGCGGTGACCGACGTCACCGGCTTCGGCCTTGCCGGCCATCTGCTCGAAGTGTGCCGTGGTTCGGGTGTGGCCGCGCAGTTGCGTTTTGGCGATATGCCAGTCATTGACGAAGCCGCCGATTTCGCGCGCGAGGGCCTCGCCACCGGTGCTTCGAAACGCAACTGGGCGGCCTATGGCGATGCCGTGGCGGTCGAGGCGCTGGAAGAGTGGCAGCGCGTGCTGCTCACCGATCCGCAGACCAGTGGCGGTTTGCTGGTGTCGTGCGCGCCCAAGGCGGTCGAGGCGGTGTTGGCGGTTTTTGCCGCCGACGGTTTCGGCGAGGCGGCGGTGATTGGCGAACTGGTCGCCGGCGCGCCGCGCATTCAGGTCATCTGAGCGGCTTCAGCGGCGGGAGAGCAGCGGCGCCAGCGCCGGCCACACGGTGTCGACGATGCGCGGCTGGGCCGCTGCCGCGGGGTGCAGGCCGTCGTTGAGGAACATCGTGCGGTCGTCGGCGAAGCCTTCGAGCAGAAAGGGGACGAAGGCCACCGCGCGCGCCTCGGCCACCTCGGCGAACACCGCCGCGAACTGGCGACCATACAGCGGTCCGTAGTTCGGCGGCAGCTGCATCCCCACCAGCACCACCCGCGCATTGGCCGCCTGGGCGGCGTCGATCATCGCCAGCAGGTTGGCGCGCATCAGCTTGAGCGGCAGCCCGCGCAGCCCGTCGTTGGCGCCCAACTCGATCACCACCACGTCCGGCGCATGCGCGGCCAGCGCCTGCGGCAGGCGCGAGCGGCCGCCGGCGGTGGTCTCGCCGCTCACGCTGGCGTTGATGACGGTATGCTGTGGGCTGTCCGCGTTCAGCTTGCGCGCCAGATGCGCCGGCCAGGCCTGATCGGCGGCGAGGCCGAAACCGGCCGACAGGCTGTCGCCCC
>JAGRFO010000215.1:0-135 GCA_020446005.1 Rhodocyclaceae bacterium
AGGCACGGCACCAGCCCGTTGGCCGAATAGGCGCGATGTCCGTCATGCGCTCCCCGGCCACTGACTTCGACCTGGTGCTCGGTGAACGCGATCTCGAAATGACGCATCAGGAGCCAGGGCCGCAGCGACCACGAG
>JAGRFO010000215.1:152-7303 GCA_020446005.1 Rhodocyclaceae bacterium
GTTGCCGAAATACAGGGTGTACATGGACGCCTCCATTCTGGTGTTGAACTCGGCCAGCTTGCATGGAGAGCACCTGCCGTGGCAAGCCGGGCGCATCACCATCAGTTTTGTCTATATCCGCATAAGCCTTATATAGAAAGGCTTTCAGCCGGATTATTTATCATCAAACACTCAAGCCGCCCTCGGTTCAGCCGATCTATCCACTGACACAAAAATTTCAAAAAAGACTCGCCAACATCATTTTGCAAGGAACTTGACGTCATGTTCTTCAAGAGAAACAACCCCGACCAGGACCTGCGCGTCGCCCAGCTCGAATCCGAACTGGCCGCCCGCGAACAGCGCATCGCCCAGCTTGAAGCCGAACTGCGTCAGCTCGAATCAGCCTCGACCCAGACCGACATCGAATGCCGTCGCCTGAAATCACTGGTGGGCGAATTGCAGAGCTTTGGCAAGTCGATCGTCGAGGTGCAAAGCGGCATCTTGCACATGGCTGAGACCATGCGCGGCGAGCGCCACCGCGCCCAGGAAGCGCGCGACGTCTCCCAAAGCGGGCGCGACGCCGTCAGCGCCATCGCTGGCAGCCTCACCTCGCTGGCCGCCGCCTCGGCCAAGGCCGCCGAACAGGCCAGCCAGATGGACACCCGCGCCACCGAAGTGAGCCGCTTTGTGGACCTCATCCGCGAAATCGCTGACCAGACCAACCTCCTCGCCCTCAACNNCTCAACGCGGCCATCGAGGCCGCCCGCGCGGGTGAGCAGGGACGCGGCTTCGCAGTGGTCGCCGACGAGGTCCGCAAGCTCGCTGAACGCACCGCCACCGCCACCACCGAAATCACCCATCTGGTCCAGCAGATTCGACAGGACAGCAGTTCCAGCAGTCAGCAGATGACTCAACTGGCGGAACAGTCCTCCCACTTCAGCACCGATGGCCAGAACGCTGCCAACACCATGGACCAGCTGATGAGCATGTCCTCGGCGATGGGCCAAAGCGTCTCCACCGCCGCCCTGCGCGGCTTCTGCGAGCTGGCCAAGATGGACCACCTGCTCTTCAAGTTCCGCATCTACGAGCAACTCTTCGGCCTGCGCCCCCACGAAGCGGTGGTCGGCCACCACGACTGCCGCCTCGGCAAGTGGTACTACGAAGGCGAAGGCAAAGCCTGTTTCTCCAGCCTGGCCGGCTTCAGCCAGCTCGAATCGCCCCACGCCCAGGTGCACAACGCCGCCAGCGCGGCGCTGCAGGCCTACCAGGGCAAACGGGAAGACGAGGTCATCCGCCATGTGACGTCAATGGAAAAAGCCAGCATGGAAGTCATCGCCTTCCTCGAACGCATGGCCACTGACGGCGCAGCACGCAGTGATCTGGTGTGCGCCGACCACTGAATATCGCCGCTGTATCACATCTCGAGCGGGCCACCCCGCTCGAACGCGTTAACGCCACCGTGCCACCAAAATGACGCCACCGTACGCCGAGGAAACTTCCATGCCAATCATACGAATCCCCTTCAAACGCACGTTGGCGGCCTTGTTGCTGATGACACCCCTTGCGCCCGCGATCGCCGCTTTCGATGCAGGCGCTCAATTACAGCGTCTTCAGCGAGAGTCCCGGGCGGCCCAACCGTCACGCATCGACCCGACGCCGTCGGCTTTGCCCGAGGGGCCATCGGGGGCCGCCGCACTGGCGAGTGACGCCTCGATCTTCGTCAGTGCCTTCGAGATCCATGGGGTCACCCGTTTCGACAGCGCCACCGTCGAGGCCTCGCTGGCGCCTTTCACCAACACGACGCTGAACACGGCGGCGATCCACCGCGCGGCCGACCGCCTGATGCGGCTTTATCGTGACGCCGGCTACTTTGCGGCCACGGTCTACATTCCGCCGCAAGATATCGACAACGGCGTCCTTCGCCTGGATGTCTACGAAGGTGCGCTCGAAAAGGATGGCATCGAGATCGACAACCGCGGCCAGAACGTACGCAGCGAAGTGGTCGGCGAGATTCTCGCCCATCACCTCGCGGGCAAGTACCCGATCCACCGCGACGACTACGAACGCGCCCTGCTGATCACCGAGGATCTGCCCGGCATCCACACCGCCTCCCTGCTCTACCCGGGTGAGCGGGTGGGGGCCGCGCGGCTACGCACCCGCGTCGAGGACAGCCCACGCTGGACGGGCAACGTGGATGTGGACAACTTCGGCAACGAACACACCGGTCGCTGGCGCCTGGGCACCACCCTGTACAGGAACAGCCCCACCGGCGCAGGCGATCAGGCGGTTGCGCGACTGGTGACCGCCGGCAGCGGCTCGAACTATGCTTACCTCACCTACCTGCGCCCGATCTCACCGTCCGGCACGCGCATCGGTGCCAGTGCCGACATTCTGTCCTACCGCATCAATTCGATCGCCAACCTGGGCGATGCCGAGGGCAAGGCCAGCGACATCCAGTTCTACCTGACGCATCCAATCATCCGCTCGCGCCATAGCAACCTGCACTTTCGCGGGCAGTTGTCCCATCTCAAGCTGGACGACAGCAACGACCTGAACGTGGATTCGCACCGCACGGTCAATTCGCTGACCCTCTCGATCGACGGCGACGAAGACCACGACTGGCTCGCCAACGGCCTCACGCTCTATCGCACTGCGGTGACCTTCGGACACACCGAAGTGCGCGGTAACTCGTCGTTCCGCACGCTCGACCAGGCCGGCGCCGACATCGAAGGCGATTTCGCGCGCCTGAACGTCCTGGTATCTCGCCTGCAGCACATCACCGGCCCTTGGTCGGTCTTCGCGCAACTGCGCGGCCAGCTGGCGTCGAGCAACCTCGACAGCTCGCAGCAGTTCTACCTGGGCGGCCCCACGTCGGTGGCCGGTTACCCGGTGGGCGAAGTCGGTGGCGACGAAGGAGCGGAACTGCACACCGAAGTGCGTTATGTGATCGACGCCCCGCCCTGGGGCGGCCAGCTACAGGCCAGCCTGTTCTACCAGATCGGCCACATCCGGGTCCACGACGCCCCGTACCCCGGCTGGCAAGGCAACAACGCGCGCTTGAGCAACGAATTCACGCTGCGCAGCGCGGGTATCAGCCTGACCCAGAGCCTGGGCCAGGACTGGCTTGTTCGCGCCTTGGTCGGCTGGCAGTTCGGCGCCAACCCTGCCGAAGACCCCATCAGCGGTGAAGACAGCGACGATAGCGACGCCAATCATCGTGCCTGGGTCCAGGTCGTCCGTTATTTCTGAGGAGCGCCCCATGAAACGCCACATCGCCCTCCTGCTGCCCGCCATGCTCATGAGCGGTCATGCTGTTGCCGCCGCCAACTGCCTGCACTCGCATAGCTGGCAATGTTCGAATCAGGCCGGCAGCAGCACCGGCACCACGGTGGTCACCAATCCGCCCGCCATCACCCCCGCCGGCGCGGCGGCAACGACGAATACGAATCTGGGAAGCACCACGCCCGATCATCACAACGTGGTCCTGCTACCCAGCAAACTGGGCAAGCCCGGCGCCGGACCGCAAAAACCGGGGCCGACAGTCGTGGTCACACCCAACCCGCCACAGGTCATCACAGGCACCAGTCCGGGCGCCATCACCTCGAGCCCGGGGCAGACCATCACCGGCTACAGCCCCGGCATGATCATCACGCCCCAGCCGCCCCAAGTCATCATGGGCTACGCGCCCGCCACGGTGACGCCGACGCCAGCACAGAGCTTTACCGGCATCAGCCCGGGTTACATCGTGCTGCCCCTGCCGCCCCAGACCATCACCGGCTACGGCGCAGTGCCAACCCCGACACCGATAGCCGTTCCCACCCCGACGCCGGGCGCAACCCCCACGCCGACGCCGATTGCAGTGCCCCCAAAGGCGCCGCCGATGAACGTCTACGCGAACCCGCCCAAGACCATCACCGGAACCGGAAAGGTGCCCACGCCGATGGCCCAGCCGACAATCGTCACCGCTCCACCCAAGGCGCCACCGATGAACGTCTATCCGAACCCGCCCAAGACCATCACCGGCATCGGGGCCGTGCCACCGAAAGCACCACCCCTACCGGTGTCACCCAACCCGCCCCAGGTGATCACCGGTTTCGCCCCCGCCGGCCCGATGATCATCGGCACCCCAGGGCAGGGTCACGGCCCCCAAGGAACCCATTCATTGACGGTGCACCGTCCGCCCGGGCAGCACCCGGTCACTTCGGGTGAACACCGTGGCGAGGGCAAGTACTCGTTCGAATTCATCGAGCCGGGCGTGCAGAACCACCGGGTCGAGGTCTATCGCAGCAAGGACGCCAAGGAACAGGTCTATCGGGATGTAATCCCCATGGACGCGGGGGATTTCAACCTCACGGTGATGGGCACCCGACGGCCGGGCTACATTCACTGAGATCGCGTCACGCGCCGGGGGGCGTCGCCGGGGTACACCGGTAGCCCTCGGCGGTGACAATGAAGGCTTCGACCTGGGCAGCGATCCACGCCGCGTCGCGGTCGAGTTCATCGGCCATGATGCGCGCCACTTCCGGGACAATCGCGATGGCCGCCGCGGCGTCGAGAAACAGCGCCCGGTGACGGCGCGCCAGCACGTCTTCGACCGTCAACGCGAACTGCGTGCGCACCGCATGACGCACCCGGGCTTCGCTCAGATCCAGGCGCGGATGCAAGGCCTCGCCCGCCTCGGGCCAAGCGCTGTGCAGCGCGAGTGCCTGTGTCCTGCAAGTGCGGGGTGGCAAGTCCGCCGCCTTCAGCACCTCATCCACCACCTCTTCGGCCATCTGCCGGTAGGTGGTCCACTTGCCGCCCGCAATGGTCACCAGCCCCTGCGGCGAGACGCGGATCACGTGCTCGCGCGACAGTTCGCTGCGCGGCGCGTCCGGATCGGCGGCGATCAACGGACGCAAACCGGCAAACACGCTGCGGACGTCCCCCCGGCCGGGGGCTCGCACCAGATAATCCGCCGCGGTGCGCAGAATGAAGTCGATCTCCGTCTCCAGCGCGCGCGGCTCCAGCGGGCTGTCCTGGCGGGGGGTGTCGGTGGTGCCGAGCAGCACCTTGCCCTGCCACGGAATCAGAAACAGCACCCGCCCATCGGAGGTCTCCGGCACCAGCATCGCGCCGTCGCCGGGCAGCCAGTCGGCGTCCACCACCAGATGCACACCCTGGCTGGGCGCGAGCATCGGCGGGGCGTCGGGCTCGGCCATGCGGCGAATGTCGTCCACCCACACACCGGCGGCGTTGATCACCGTCCGGGCCTTGAACATCAAGTCCTGACCGCTGATGGCGTCTCGCGCGCACACCCCGGCAACGCGCCCCTCGCTCAACGTCAAACCGGTCACCGCCGCGTAGTTGAGCGCCGTGCCGCCCTGGGCGATCACCGTCTGCGCCAGCGCGATGGCGAGGCCGGCATCGTCGAACTGGGCATCGAAATATTCCACCCCGCCACGCAGGCCCTCGGCCCGCACATTGGGCAGGGCGGCGCGGGTTTCGGCCACCGACATGCCGCGCACCCGCCCCAGACCGTAGCGCCCGGCGAGCAGATCGTAGGCCGCCAGCCCAACCCGCATCTTGAGCTGAGACCAGCGGCTGTAGACCGGCACCACAAAGCGCAGCGGCTGCACCAGCGCGGGCGCATTGGCCAGCAGGCGGGCGCGCTCGACCAGCGCCTCGCGCACCAGCCCGACCCGCCCCTGCGCCAGATAGCGCACCCCGCCGTGGATCAGCTTGGTCGAGCGCGAACTGGTGCCCTTGGCAAAATCGTGCGCCTCCAGCAACAGCGTCGAATAACCCCGGCTGGCCGCGTCCACCGCCGCCCCCAGCCCGGTCGCCCCGCCGCCGATGACGAGCACGTCCCAGCACTCGACCCCCTGCGCGCTGGCGAGCAGGTCGGGCCGCGCCCGGGTGACGGCGAGACCGGCGTTGTCAGGCGCCATCGGCCCAGCCTCGGCTGCGCTCGACCGCCTTGTGCCAGCGCGCACACGCGGCCTCGCGCCAGTCAGCCGAAGCGGCGGGCTCAAAGGCACGATCAAGCTGCCAGTGCGCCGCGATGGCCGCATCGTCCGCCCATACGCCGACCGCCTGCCCCGCCAGAAACGCCGCCCCCAGCGCGGTGGTCTCGGTCTGCCGCGGACGCAATACCGGCACCCCGAGCAGGTCGGCCTGCAGCTGCATCAGCAGATTGTTGCGCGCCATCCCGCCGTCCACCCGCAATTCCTTGACCGCCGCGCCATCGGCACGCATCGCGGTCAGCACGTCGAGATTCTGCAGCGCCACCGCTTCGAGCGCGGCGCGGGCGATGTGGGCCGCCGTGGTCCCGCGCGTCATGCCCATCAGGCTGCCGCGGGCGTAGGCGTCCCAGTGCGGCGCGCCGAGGCCGGCAAAGGCCGGCACCATCACCACCTCGCCGCTGTCGGGGACCTGCGCGGCCAGCGCTTCGACTTCATCCGCCGACCGGATGAGCCCCAGCCCGTCGCGCAGCCACTGCACCACCGCGCCGGCCATGAACACGCTGCCTTCGAGCAGATACTCGGTGCCCGCCGCGCGCTGCCAGCCAACGGTGGTGAGCAGCCGATGGCGCGACGCCACCGCCTCGCGGCCGGTATTGAGCGTCAGGAAGCAGCCCGTGCCATAGGTGTTTTTTGCCATTCCCGGCGCGAGGCAGGCCTGACCAAAGGTGGCCGCCTGCTGGTCGCCGGCCACCCCGGCAATCGGAATCGCCGCCCCCAGCACGCTCGGCGCACAGGTCCCCAGCACCCCGCTCGACGCCACCACCGCCGGCAACACCGCACGCGGGATGTCGAACAGCGCGAGCAGTTCGTCGTCCCATTGCTGGCGGTGGATGTCGAACAGCATCGTGCGCGCCGCGTTGCTCGCATCGGTCGCATGACACGCCCCGCCGGTGAGATGCCACACCAGCCAGCTGTCGATAGTGCCGAAAGCCAGTTCCCCCACCGCCGCGCGGGCGCGCGCACCGGGCACGGTATCGAGCAACCAGGCCAGCTTGGTGGCGGAAAAATAGGCATCGAGCTCCAGCCCGGTTGTCGCCCGGATGCGCGCCGCGTGGCCCTGCGCGCGCAGCGCATCGCACGCCGGCGCGGTACGCCGATCCTGCCACACGATCGCCGGCGCCAGCGGCCGCCCGCTGGCGCGCTCCCACAGCACCGTGGTCTCGCGCT
>JAGRFO010000216.1 GCA_020446005.1 Rhodocyclaceae bacterium
TGCTGTGGTCGCAACTGCGCGACGCCCGCCCACCCGCGACCGGAGAGAAGCCCTCGTGACCCAAGTCGTCCAAGCCAACAGTCTGGTGACCCTCAACTACCGCATTTCGCTGCAGAACGGCCAGCCGCTGATCAGCACCTTCGAAGGCCAGCCGGCCACCCTGCAGCTCGGCGCGGGCGAGATGCTGCCGGCGCTGGAGGCGCTGCTGACCGGCCTCGAAGAGGACAGCAGCCACCGCTTCACCCTGACCCCCGAGGACGCCTTCGGCCCGCTGCGCCCCGACCTGATCGAGACCGTGCGCCGCGAACACATGCCCAACGAGCCGGTCGAAGCGATGACCATCATGGAATTCACCGCGCCCGACGGCTCGCGCTACTCCGGCCTGGTGCGCGAGATCGACGACGAAAAGGCGGTGATCGACTTCAATCACCCGCTGGCCGGCAAGACCATCGACTTTGAAGTGCACATCATCGGCATTCTGTAAGCGGACATCGACCATGAACGACAGCGAAATCCTGCTCGCCAACCCCCGCGGCTTCTGCGCCGGCGTCGAACGCGCGATCGAAATCGTCGAACAGGCGCTGGTCCGCTTCGGCGCGCCGATCTACGTGCGTCACGAAGTGGTGCACAACAAGTTCGTGGTGGACGACCTGCGCGCCAAGGGCGCGATCTTCGTCGAGGAACTGGCCGAGGTGCCCGACGACAACACCGTCATCTTCAGCGCCCACGGCGTTCCGCAGGCAGTGCGCAGCGAAGCCGAGGCGCGCGGCCTGCGGGTCTTCGACGCCACCTGCCCGCTGGTCACCAAGGTGCATCTGGAAGTGGCGCGGATGCGCGCCCAGGGCCGCGAGATCGTGATGATCGGCCACAAGGGCCACCCTGAGGTCGAGGGCACCATGGGCCAGGTGCAGGACGGCATCCATCTGGCCGAGAGCGTCGAGGACGTGGCCGCGCTGCAGGTTGCCGACCCGGACCAGCTCGCCTATGTCACCCAGACCACTCTGTCGGTGGACGATGCCGCGGCCATCGTCACCGCGCTGCGCGCGCGCTTCCCCAGCATCGTCGGACCGAAGAAGGACGACATCTGCTACGCCACCCAGAACCGCCAGGATGCGGTCAAGTTCATGGCCCCGCAGGTCGATCTGGTGCTGGTGGTCGGCTCGAAGAACAGCTCCAATTCCAACCGCCTGCGCGAAGTGGCCGCGCTGCGCCGGGTGCCGGCCCACCTAATCGACAACGCCGAGGCCATCGACCCGGCCTGGCTGGACGGCAAGAAGCGCATCGGCGTCACCGCCGGCGCGTCCGCCCCGGAGATTCTGGTGACGGCGGTCATCGAGCGCCTGCGCGCGCTCGGCGCGCAATCGGTGCGCACCCTGCAGGGCGCGGAGGAAAACGTCACTTTCCCACTCCCCAAGTCGCTCCTCGGCTCCGCCGCCAACGAGAATAAAGTCCAATAAAAACAATAAGTAAAGACAGAGCGGCAGAAAATTCGGGTTTGACCGCCCTTCCCGCTTTCAGGTATTTTCCCGCCTTTGGATGACGCGCTCACGCCCCATGGCCAAACCGGCAAAACCTCCCAAGAGCTTTGAATCCGCCATCGCCCAGCTCGAAGAGATCGTGGCCGCGATGGAGTCCCGCGAGCTGCCGCTCGAAGACGCCCTCGACCACTACCAGAACGGCATCGGTCTGCTGCGCTACTGCCAGGACACCCTCGCCGCGGCCGAAACCCGCATCGACTCGCTGGAAGCCGAACACCGTCGCAAGGACGCCGACGCCTCATGAGCGCGGCCGATTTTCCGCACTGGATGCGCGCCATCCAGGCGCGCACCGAAGAAGCGCTGCGCCGCGCCCTGCCGCCGCTGGACGTGACCCCCGACCGCCTCCACGAGGCGATGCGCTACGCCGTGCTCGAAGGCGGCAAGCGGGTGCGTCCGCTGCTGGTGCACGCCGCCGGAGCGGTCGTCCAGGCCAGTCCGGCAGTGCTCGACCGCGCCGCCTGTGCGGTCGAGCTGATCCACGCCTACTCGCTGGTGCACGACGACATGCCGTGCATGGACAACGACACCCTGCGCCGCGGCAAGCCGACGGTACACGTCGAATACGACGAGGCCACCGCGCTGCTGGTGGGCGACGCGCTGCAGTCGCTGGCCTTTGCCC
>JAGRFO010000217.1 GCA_020446005.1 Rhodocyclaceae bacterium
AAGACGGTCAACGCGCTGTCGCACTACACCGACTGGACCGTCGGCCACGTGCATTCCGGCGCCTTGGGATGGGTGGCGATGGTGTCGATCGGCGCGATGTACTACCTGATCCCGCGCATGTACGGCAAGACTGAAATGTATTCCACCAAGCTGATCACGACCCACTTCTGGATCGCGACCATCGGCGTGGTGCTGTACATCGCTTCGATGTGGATTGCCGGTGTGATGCAGGGCCTGATGTGGCGTGCGACCAACCCGGACGGCACCCTGACCTACTCCTTCGTTGAGTCGGTCAAGGCCAGCTACCCGTTCTGGTCCATCCGTCTGCTCGGTGGTGTGCTGTTCCTCAGTGGCATGTTGCTGATGTTCTACAACATGGTGAAGACGATCGCCGGCCAGAAGGCCTACGACGCGCCCGTCCTCGCCCCTCAGGCCGCTCACGCGTAATTCAGGGAGACGAAAATGGCTCAATCCAAGCATGAAGTTGTCGAGCGCAGCGTTACCCTGATGATCGTGCTCACGCTGCTGACGATTAGCGTCGGTGGTCTGGTCGAAATCGTTCCGCTGTTTTTCCAGAAGTCGACGACGACGCCGCTCAACGAAGTGGTGAAACCGTATGACCCGGTCAGCCTGACGGGTCGGGACATCTACATCCGCGAAGGCTGCTACAACTGCCACTCGCAGATGATTCGTCCCTTCCGCGCCGAAACCGAGCGTTATGGTCACTATTCCGTGGCCGGCGAGTTCGTGTATGACCACCCCTTCCAGTGGGGCTCCAAGCGCACTGGTCCGGACCTGCACCGGGTGGGCGGGCGTTACTCCGACGAATGGCACCGGGTTCACCTGAACAACCCGCGTGACGTGGTGCCGGAGTCGAACATGCCTGCGTTCCCGTGGCTCAACCGCCCGGTCGATGCGAGCAACATCGAAGGCAAGATGCGTGCATTGAACATGGTGGGACTGCACAAGTACTCGGACGAGGAGATTGCCGGTGCCAAGGCAGCGCTCGAAGGCAAGACCGAGATGGATGCCGTGATCGCGTACCTGCAAGGGCTCGGTCTCGCGCTTCAGAACGTGCAGTGACGGGGTGAGATTGCGCTGTGGATATCAATGACTTTCGTTCGATCCTGACGCTGCTGGGCTTTCTGTGCTTCCTGGGGATTTGCGCCTGGGCGTACAGCAACTCGGCCAAGCGCGGGTTCGACGAGGCAGCGCAACTGCCTTTCACCGATGACGACCTGCCGGTCCGCGATGCGTCGGACCGGCAACCGAAGGAAGGATGAGAAAATGGCTGACTTCGTAAGCAGCTTCTGGAACGGCTATGTCATGGTCTTGGTGGCCCTGAGTCTGGCGTTCTGTTTGTTGATTCTGGTAACCAACATGGGCAAGGGCGCCAAGAAAGGCGCAAAGCCCGAACTGCACGGACACGTGTGGGACGAAACGCTGACCGAGTACAACAATCCGCTGCCCCAGTGGTGGATGTACCTGTTCTGGATCACCGTGATTTTTTCGATTGTCTATCTGGTGGTCTATCCCGGCTTTGGCAACGTCAAAGGTGTCTCCGGCTGGTCGTCGGCAGGTCAGTACGAGGCCGAAATGGCCAAGGCGGACGAGAAGTACTCCCCGATCTTCAAGAAGTACGCCGCCATGGAACTCAATGCGGTGGCGGCCGACCCGGAAGCCAAGGCGATGGGGCAGCGGCTCTTCCTCACTTACTGCGCACAGTGCCACGGCGCTGACATGCGCGGCGCCAAGGGTTTCCCGAACTTGACCGACAGCGACTGGCTGTACGGTGGTGAGGCGGAGACCATCAAGGCGACCATTCTGGGTGGCCGTCAGGGCGTGATGCCGTCGTTCGGTCCGGCGCTCGGTGGCGACGGGGTGGAGGACGTGGCCAACTACGTGCGTTCGCTCTCCGGTCTGGCGCACGACTCCCTGCGTGCGCAGCGCGGCAAGGAGACGTTCGAGCAGAACTGCGTTGCCTGCCATGGCGCGGACGCAACCGGCATGACCGCGATCGGCGCGCCGAACCTGACCGACAAGGTCTGGCTGTATGGCTCGTCGAAAGAGACCATCATGGAAACCATCAATGGTGGCCGCAACAACAAGATGCCTTCTTTTGAAGCCTTCCTCGGCAACGACAAGGTGCATCTGCTGGCCGCGTATGTGTATGGAGTGTCGACGCCAGCCAAGTGATCTGGCTTGATGCTCAAATGAATATCCCCGGGTGCGCCCGGGGATATTTGGACGATTAATATAAGTATCTATTAATAAAGCGATCATGACCCAGCCGGCACCCCAACCAGCTCAAGACTCCGCCTCCGAAAATACCCTGTACGAGTCGCGCAAGAAGCTCTACGTGCGCTCCATTTCAGGGCTGTTCACGAATTGGCGCTGGGCGTTGGTGTGGGCCACGCAACTGCTGTACTACGGCTTGCCCTGGGTGAACTGGAACGGTCGTCAGGCGGTGCTGTTTCATCTGGTCGAACGCAAGTTTTATATCTTTGGCTGGGTGTTCTGGCCGCAGGATGTGTTTTTTCTCGCCATCCTGCTCATCATCTCGGCGTATGCCCTGTTCTTCTTCACCGCGATAGCCGGTCGATTGTGGTGTGGCTATGCCTGTCCGCAGACGGTCTACACCGAAATCTTCATGTGGATCGAGACCAAGATCGAAGGCGATCGCAACAAGCGGATGAAGTTCGACAAGGCACCGATGAGCGCCCGCAAACTGGGCCTCAAGTCAGCCAAGTATGCGGTCTGGGCGCTGGTGTCGCTGTGGACCGGGTTTACCTTCGTCGCCTACTTCACCCCCTTGAGCGAGCTGGTCAGCTCGACCATGACCTTCAGCTTCGGGCCATGGGAGATTTTCTGGATTCTCTTCTACGGCGGCTTCACCTACATGTTCGCCGGCGTGATGCGCGAGCAGGTGTGCAAGTACATGTGCCCCTACGCGCGTTTCCAGGGGGTGATGTTCGACCCCGACACGCTGGTCATCACCTACGACCAGGAGCGGGGCGAGCCGCGTGGTACCCGCAAGAAAGGGGTTGTTCCGAGTGAGGTGGGTAAGGGCGATTGCGTGGACTGCGGGATCTGCGTCCAGGTGTGCCCGACCGGCATCGACATCCGCAATGGCTTGCAGTACGAGTGCATCGGCTGCGCGGCGTGTGTGGACGCCTGTGATCAGGTCATGGACAAGATGAACTATCCGCGTGGCCTGATTCGCTACTCGACCGAGAATGCGCTCAGAAAGCACTGGGGCCGCAAAGAGATCGTCAGTCACGTGATGCGCCCGCGAACGTTGATCTACGGCGTGATTCTGGCCCTGATCTGCATCGCTTTCGTCTGGGGGCTGGCAACCCGCGAACCGCTGCGCGTCGACATCATCCGCGATCGCGGCGTGCTGGCGCGCGAGGTTGAGGGCGGGCTGATTGAAAACGTGTATCACCTGCAAGTGATGAACATGAGCGAGGCGGCGCGCACGTTCGAGGTGACCGTGGACGGGATGGAAGGCATTCGCCTGGGAGAGGCGCTCGACCGGGTCGAGGTGCCGTCTGCCACCACCCAGGCGATCACCGTGGTGGTGCAGGTGCCGCCCGAGAGCGGTCAGCCGGGCACCTCCAACCCGATTTTCTTCAAGGTCAAAGCGCGCGACAATGACGCCGTGTCGGTTAACGAAAAGTCCACCTTCCTGTTGCCACGATGAGCCAGCCCTCCCCATCCGCCCGTCCGCCCGTCACCCCATGGCATCGCCAGGGCTGGCCCTGGTTCCTGATCTTTTTTCCGGCCACCGCGGTGGTGGCCGGCATTGCGACGATCTGGATCGCCATCGAGTCCAATGACGGCCTGGTGGTCGATGACTACTACAAGCAGGGGCTGGGCATCCAGAAGACGCTCGACCGCGCGCGCGAGGCGAGCCGATTGGCGCTGAGTGGCGATTTGCGGATCAATGACAGCACCTTGACGCTGAACCTGCGCAGCGGAATTGGCGCGCCGGTGGCCGATGCGGTGTTCGTCACCCTGACTCATCCGACCCAGGGCGGGATGGACCAGACCCTCTCGCTGATCGGCCAGGCCGGCAGCTACACGGCCCAGATCAACCCGTTGCAGATGGGCCGCTGGAATGTTCTGATAGAAGACGAGTCCCGCAGCTGGCGGCTGACAGGGACCATGCACCTCCCCGCAGAGACCGAAGTGAGCTTGGTTCCACCTCCGGAAAAACCAGTCACCCGCTAAGGAGAAGTGTCATGGCAACGCAAGAACTTTTCAGTACCGACATCGGGCTGCTCAGCCTGTTTACCATCGGATTCGTGGTCGCGATGGGCGCTTTTTTCGTCCGCTATATCAAGCGCAACATGCAGCATGACGAGCGCACGCATGGCAGCGGCCAGTCTTAATCGTTTGGCGCAGGGCGCTGCGGATCAGGAGAACGGAAGAAGATGAAGTGGATTCAAGTGCTGTGGCCGTCGTTTCTGGTGGCCGGGCTGGCCGAAGCGGTATTCTTTACCATTGTCGATCCGCAGCAGCTGTACCTGTTCGGCGAAGCGGTCGAGTTCTCGGCCGTCGCCACCTACTCGATCGGCTTCTTCGGCTTTTGGCTGGTTTGCGCCGCTTCCAGTCTGACCACCATCTTCCTCCAGACCACGTCGGACGAGCTCAACCGCGGCTGAGCCGGTGGTGGCGGTCGCGGGCGAGTGCGCTTAGCGGAACACCAGCACCGGAATCTTGGTGTGCGTCAGCACCTTCTGGGTTTCACTCCCGAGGAGCAGGCTGACCAGCCCGCTGCGCCCGTGCGAGGCCATGAAGATCAGATCGCAGCCGCCACGCTCGGCGGCCTCGATGATCGCCTCGTAGGGAATTTCATTCACCGTGGTGTCGGTCTGGCAGGGCACGCCCACGGCCTCGCCCTTGGCGCGGGCGTGCTCGAGAATACGGGTGGCTTCCTCCATTGCGCTGGCGGCGAACTGTTCCGGCGTGGTGGGGTCGATCAGCGCCCCCTCGCCGTAGATCGGCATCGGGAAATCGGGCTGGGCGTAGAAAAAGGTAATCTGCGCACCCGCTTCCTGAGCAAATGAAATGGCGCGATTGACGGTGGCTTCGGACAGATCGGAGCCGTCGGTGGGAACCAGCAGGTGCTTGAACATGGCGAAGCTCCTCGGTGAGTGGTCGCTCTGATTATAGTGGCCCAATTCCGGCGGCATCGATTGATGCCGATCAATCCTGCCGGCGTGGCGGGGCGGACAGGGGGTCAAGTCGGGCAGGCGCGGGCCGTAGTAGACCTACCCATTTTCGTCTTCCTCCCGCCCGAGCCGGTTGCCCATGCACGCCATGCACTTCCCCGATCCCGGACCTGCCTTCGCGCCGGCGTCCTCAACCACCGTCGCGGGTGGACATGTCCAGACATGCCCCCAGACCGAGCTGGCACGGATCACCGGGGTCAATGAAGAAATCAAGGGGATCGTGGCGATCGCCTTCAAAATCAACCTGATGGCGCTGAACGCCATCTTTCTGGCCAAGCGGGCGGGTGCGGCGGCGCGCGGCTTCGCGGTGCTGTCGAAGGAATTACGCAGCTTTGCGCAGGAACTGACGCAAGAGATGGAGCAGCTGCGGGTGATGACCGCGCAGTCGGTCACCCAGGTCACGGCCCACGTCCAGCAGCGCCGGCGCAGCGCGATCATGCAGCTGGCGGCGGATCGCTGCACCGTCTCGGTCGGCGCGCTCTCGCCGGTGCTGGCGCGCGTGCGCCTCGCGCTGCAAACCCACCAAGGCCGTCAGTTACAGATCGAGCGCAGCCTGCGGGGAGTGCTCGAGGAGACCGGCCAGCGCGTCGAATTCGGTGCCGCGCTGGCGCGTGCGGCCAAGATCGAGGCCGCCTATGGGGGCTTGTTCTGCAACGCGCTGATGCAGGTGTCGAGCGAGTTCGGCGACGTGATTGCCCAGATCAAGGCGTCGCTCGAGCGTCTGGCCCGCATCGGGCTGGGCGAACGCCGACCGGCGCGAACGTCGGCATTCGTGCAAAGGTCGGTTCAATGAAGCAGTTGCGCTGCATTTACGAAGAAGGCGCCCACCGCTGGTACGCCATCGTGCGCGACCCCGCGCGCCCCGAGCACCTGATCGACACCAATGAATACGTGGTCGCGCATGGCAATGAACTGATGTTGTGCGACCCCGGTGGCATCGAGATTTTCCCCGCGGTGTTCTCCGCGCTCAGCACCGCTTGCGACCCGTCTCAACTGCGCGCCATCTTCGCCTCGCACCAGGACCCGGACATCATCTCCTCGCTCGCGCTGTGGCTGGAATTCAACCCCTCATTGCACTGTTACACCAGTTGGTTGTGGTCCTCCTTCCTGCCGCACTTCGGCGGGACCGCCGCCACCTTCGTGAGCATTCCGGACGAAGGCCTGACGATCGAACTGGATGGCCTGGAACTGGTCGCCATCCCCGCGCACTACCTGCATGCGTCGGGGTGTTTTCATCTCTACGACGCGCGCGCGCGTATCCTCTTTTCCGGCGACGTTGGTGCGGCGTTGCTGCCGCCGGGCGCCGACACGCTGTTTGTTGAAGACTTTGAGTCGCACATCCGTTTTGCCGAGAATTTTCATCGTCGCTGGATGGGTTCCGAGCGGGCCAAGCAGCAGTGGTGCGACCGGGTGTCGGCGATGGAAATCGACATGCTGTGCCCGCAGCATGGCGCGATCTATCGCGGTGAGGACGTGGCGCGCTTCATCGACTGGTTCCGTCGTCTGGAGATCGGTTGTGCACAAAATTAACGCAAAAATGCACCCGGAATTTTTGCTAAGGATCGCGTTGACGCGTGTCAATGCGGGGTCGATGGGTTCCGCCACAATCGGCAAAAAAGCTGATAACGATACGGAGCACCCCAAATGACGGTTGTATCCCGCGCCATGGCCAATGACCATGGGCGTTGCGACGCCTTGTTCGCTGACGCCGAAGCCGCCGCCGAGGCGGCCCAGTGGCCGCTCTGCCAGATCCTGACCCGGAATTTCTGCGACGCTGTCCTGCGGCATTTCTCGATTGAAGAAGATGTCATTTTCCCCGCCTTCGAAGCGCGCACCGGCATGCGCGCCGGTCCCACCCAGGTCATGCGCAGCGAGCATGCGCAGATGCGCGAGCTGTTCGATGCGCTCAGTGCCGCCAGCCAGACCGAGGACGCCGACGCCTTTGCGGATGCGGCCGAAACCCTGCTGTTGCTGATGCAGCAGCACAACATGAAAGAGGAGAACATCCTCTATCCGATGTGCGATCAGGCGATTGGCGACGATCCCGCGGTGGCGGTTGCGGTCGACGCCGTGGCGGCGGGGGAGGGGGCATGAGCGCGGCCCGTCTGCCGGATTTGATCGTCGATGCGCGCCAGATGGTGCCGCCCGAGCCGATGGAACATACCCTCGACGCGCTCGATGCGCTTCAGCCGGGGCAAGAGGTGCTGCTGATCATCCCGCGCCAGCCGGTGCCGCTCTACGACGTGCTGCGCAACAATGGCTACGCCTACCGGGTCGAGAACGGCAGCGGCGACGATGCCGGCCTGTTCTACATCCACATCCGCCAGATCAGCGCACCCGAATGAAACGCGGCGGTGACCGGCCGTCTCTGTGCCGACCGACGGCCGGGCCGGGGTAAGCGCCGTGCACGCGATGTCGTTCGAGCAGGCGCCCCCGCCGTCCGTTCCGCTTCGCTTTTTCCTCACGGCTCCCCTGTTCCTCGCCATGGCCGGCGTGATGCTGCTGGTCGATGGCGAAAACGTGTTTCTGTCCCGCTGGACACCCTCCGCGCTCGCCCTGACTCATCTGCTCACCGCCGGTTTCATGCTGCAGGTCATGCTCGGCGCGCTGTTCCAGCTCATGCCGGTCGCCGCTGGCGCCAATCTGTGGCGTCCTGACTGGCTGGCCTGGCCGGTGCATGTGCTGTGCGCGTTCGGCGCCATCGCCCTGGCGGCAGGTTTCCACCATGGCATCCCGTTCGCCTACGTCGCTGCCGTGGTGTGCTTCGGGCTGGGTCTCAGCGGTTTTGCCGGCTGTGCGCTGTATGCGCTGCTGCGCAGCCCGGCGCGCGGGCCGAGCGTGGTGGCCTTGCGCCTGTCGGCGGCCGGGCTGGTGTGCACGGTGGCGGTGGGCGCCAGCATGGCGCTGGCGCGTTCCGAGGTGGCCGATGGGGCCTGGCTGCTGTGGTCGTCCGCCCATGTCGGCCTCGGGCTGGCGGCGTGGGGTGGCGTGCTGGTGGCCGGCACGGCGTATCTGGTGGTGCCGATGTTCCAGTTGACGCCGGTCTATCCAGGCTGGTTCGCGCACGGCTACGCGTGGGCGGTGGCGGGTGCGGTGGCGCTCGGCGCCGCGCTGTCCGATCCCCGCGGCTGGCTGCCGCTGCTTGCGCTGGCGGCCGGGTTCGCGCTGATGACGCTCGATCGTCAGCGCCGGCGACGGCGCGCCAGGGTGGACATCACCCTGCACTTGTGGCGTGTGGCGATGGTCTGCGTGCTGGCGGCGTGCGCCGCGGCGGTGGCGGCGCTGTTTGACCTGGGCGGCAACAGGGCGCCCCTGCTGGCGGGGGGGCTGCTGCTGGTGGGGGGGTTCGTGTCGGTGATCGTTGGCATGCTCTACAAGATCGTGCCTTTCGTGCTGTGGCTCTACCTGCAACCGCGCGTGACAGGCGTGCCGCCGATGACGCGGATGTTGTCGGAGCGTTTGGTGAACTGGCATTGGCGCGTCCACCTGGGCTTGCTCGCGAGCCTGCTGGTGGCCCCCGCGTGGTCGCCGATGGGGCATGTCGCGGGGGGGCTGATGCTGATCTCGGCGGTGCTGCTGGGGGTGGGGCTGGGGCGCGTGGTGCTGCGCGCGCGCAGGGCGCTGGGGGCGGCTCAGGCGTCGTAGTCGCGCAACTTGTTGATGTTGTGCAGCGTGATGTGCTTGCCCTGCACGGTGATCAGGCTGGCGCAGGACAGTTCGTGGAAGATCCGCGACAGGGTTTCCGGGGTCAGGTTCAGGCGCGAGGCAATGACCTGCTTGCTGGTCGGTAGGTCGATGGTCTGGTTGCCGTCGGCGTCGCTGTCGTCATTTGAGTGTTGCAGCAAGTAGCCGATCACCCGCTGGGTGCTGGAGCGCATCGAATACGATTCGACATCACGAATTATGGTGTGAAGCCGCAGTGCCATGCCGGCCAGCATCAGGCGTGCGAACTGGGGATCATGGTCGAGCTGATGGAACACCGCGTCGCGGGTGATGTGCAGCAGCAAGGTGTCGGTAAGCGATTCGGCAAACACCGGGATGGGGGTGTCCATGAACATGATGGCCTCCCCGAAGCTCTGGTGCGGGCCGAGCACTTCGACCACCTTTTGGTTGCCTTGCGGAGAGGAGAACGCCAGCTTCATCTGACCGAAGATGACGTAGTAAAAGCCCTTCGATTGATCGCCGCGCTGGAACAGCAATTCGCCTTTGTGAAGACGCCGTTCTCGGGTGGTTTCAGCGATGAACTGGAGGTCACCCTTGGACATGGCGCTGAACAGCGGCATGCGGCTGAGCAGGCCGGGGATGTCGATTTTGTCGTGAGTCATGAAGGCGCTTGGTCTCCTTGGATTGGCGAATGTATCACGGTCTGTCGGGGCGGCGGAACGCGCACGGGAATATCATAAAACCGTGATGCGCTCGTCGGGCGGGGGTGACATGACGCTGGCGTGATCGTGGCTGCTCGGAGTGCACGCGCGGACGCCGTGCCGGTGGTTTCGGGTATTGTCCGGCCTGAGGTTGGCCTTGATCCGGCAGGCGGCCGGGGTGAAATGGAGTGATGAATGTATCTGGCGATCAAGCATCTTCACATGACCTGTGTCGCGCTCAGCCTGTGCGGCTTCGTGCTGCGCGGCATCTGGATGATCGCGCGCTCGCCGCTGCTCGACGCGCAGCTGACGCGCGTTATGCCGCACGTGGTCGATACGCTGCTCTTGGGCAGCGCGGTTGTGCTGTCGGTGATGATGGCGCAATATCCTTTCGTCCATGGTTGGCTGACGGCCAAGGTGCTGGGCTTGCTGGCGTATATCGGCTTTGGCACCATCGCCCTCAAGCGCGGGCGCACCGTCACGCAGCGCGTTTTGGCGCTGGTTGCGGCGCTGTTGAGCTTTGCCTTCATCGTGTCGGTCGCCCTGAGCAAGTCGCCGGCCGGTTTTTTCGCTTGAATGAATGCTGAGGTTTTCCGATGGTTGAATCGCTGCTCCCCGCTGTACCGTCGCTCGATGAGCCCCTGAAAATCCTGTCCGCTTGCCATCAGCGCATCCTGGCGCAACTGCAGACGCTCGACCGGCTGGTGCGCTGGCTGCCCGAACACGGTGCCGATGCCGATGCCCGCAAGGCCGCCGAGAGCGTGATGCGCTACTTCGACACCGCGGCGGTCAACCACCATCGCGACGAAGAGGAAGACCTCTTTCCGCGTCTGCTGGCGCGGGTGTCGGCGGATGGCGCCTTCCGCGTCAAGTCGCTGGTGCGCTGGGCGCGGGAGGATCACGTGGCGATCGCGGGCAAGTGGCGTGCGCTGCGCGTGCAGCTTCAGGCCATCGCCGACGGTGAGAGCGATGCGCTGGGCGCGGAGGATGTGGCCAACTTCACCGCGCGCAACCTCAGCCACATCGACCGCGAAGACAACGAACTGCTGCCCTATGCGGCGCAGCTTCTGACCGCGGAAGACCTGACCGCCTTCAGCGCCAACATGAAGGCGCGCCGGCGGGTGTTTGCCTAAGGCGGCGCGCGGCCGGCTAGATGGACGGGGGCTGACTGAGCAGCGCCTGCAGGCCGTCGATGTCCAGAATGTGGATGTGTTTCTGCTGGACCGAGATCAGGCCCTTGTCCTGAAAGCGTGAAAACGCGCGCGACACGGTTTCCAGCTTGAGCCCGAGGTAGGAACCGATTTCTTCGCGCGTCATCCGCAGGTGAAACTCGGTGTGGGAAAAGCCGCGCGTGGTGAAGCGCTGCGACAGGTTGAGCAGGAAGGCCGCCAGCCGCTCCTCGGCGCGCATCGAGCCGAGCAGCATCATCACGCCGTGGTCGCGCACGATCTCGCGACTCATGATCTTGTGAAACTGGTGCTGCAGGGTCACCACCTCGCGCGACAGTTCTTCGAGCTTGGCGAAGGGGATCACGCACACTTCGCTGTCTTCGAGCGCTTCGGCGTCGCAGGTGTGCGCCTCGCTGCTGATGCCGTCGAGGCCGAGAATTTCGCTGCTCATCTGGAAGCCGGTGACCTGCACGCGGCCGTCCTCCTGCACCACCGAGGTCTTGAACGAGCCGGCGCGAATCGCGTAGATGGCTTCGAAGGGCTCGCCGCTGCGGTACAGGTGCTCGTGGCGCTTGAGCCGCTTGCGCACGCTGACCAGTTCATCGAGTTGCTGGAGTTCGTTGTTCGACAGGCCAAAGGGCAGACACAATTCCTGCAGATTGCACTTCGAACAGGCTGCTTTCAGGCCTTCCGGCGACACCGCGACACGGGCTGTCAATGGCATGAATCGGACGCTCCTTTTTGTTATGTGGAGACGCGCTGAGGGACCGTTGATCCACGTCAACCCGCCTGACCCCGCTTTTTGCGATCGTGTTGGCCAATGACCCGAAGTACGATCATGGACCACCAGAACGCGCTTGTTTTCGATCCGCAGCTGATCCGCCGTTTCGATGTTAACGGACCCCGGTACACCTCCTACCCGACAGCCGACCGATTCGTTGAGGCCTTCAACGCCGAGGCGCTCGAGAACTGGCTCGGGCGCCGGATGGTCGGCGGCATGGGTCGGCCGCTGTCATTGTACTTTCACATCCCGTTCTGCAACACGATCTGTTACTACTGCGCGTGCAACAAGATCATCACCAAGGACCACGGGCGGTCAGCAAAGTACCTGAAGTATCTGGCCAAAGAAGTCGCGATGCAAGCCGCGTACCTCGAAGGCGGGCGGCAGGTGGTGCAACTTCACCTGGGGGGCGGCACGCCGACCTTCCTCTCGCACGACGAAATGCGCCAGCTGATGGCCACCGTGCGCGAGCATTTCACCCTGTTGCCCAATGGTGAATATTCGATCGAGGTCGATCCGCGCAAGGTCGATGAAGCCACGGTCGCTCTGCTCGCCGAGCTGGGCTTCAACCGCATGAGCATCGGGGTGCAGGATTTCAACATCGACGTCCAGCGGGCGGTCAACCGGCTGCAGAGCTACGATGAGACCAAGCTGGTGCTCGACGCCGCCCGCGCCTCCGGCTTCAAGTCGGTGAGCATGGACCTGATCTACGGGCTGCCCAAGCAGAACGTCATCAGCTTCAACCGCACGCTGGAGCAGGTCCTCAATCTGTCGCCCGACCGCATCTCGCTGTACAGCTACGCCCATCTGCCGGGGCTGTTCAAGCCGCAGCGGCGCATCGACGCCGCCGAGATGCCCAGTGCCGACACCAAGCTGCAGATCCTGCAACTGGCGATCCGCCGCCTCACCGAGGCGGGCTACGTCTACATCGGCATGGACCACTTCGCCAAGCCCGACGATGAGCTGTCGGTGGCGCAGCGGCAGGGGCGGCTGCACCGCAATTTTCAGGGCTATTCGACCTACGCCGAGTGCGACCTGCTGGCCTTCGGCGTGTCGGCGATCGGCAAGGTCGGGCCGACCTACGCGCAAAACGTCAAGACCCTGGACGAGTACTACGACGTGCTCGACCAGAACCGCCTGCCGGTGCTGCGCGGCATCGAGCTGACCGCCGACGACATCCTGCGCCGTTCGATCATCCAGGCGCTGATGTGCCACTTCGAACTGTCACTCGAGGCGATCGAGATCGCCCACATGATCGACTTTTCGCAGTATTTCGCCGACGAAATGGTGGATCTGCGCAAGATGGCCGAGGCCGGGCTGGTGCGCCTCGACGACAAGTGGATCACCGTGCTGCCGCCGGGACGCCTGCTGGTGCGCGGCATCGCCATGCTCTTCGATCGCCATCTGCGCGCCGATCGCGAGCGTGCGCGCTATTCCAAGGTGATCTGAGCCTCGCCGCCCGGCGAGTCCCGAGCGCGCATGGTTGAGCCCGGTTACATCGCTGTTTTCCTGATCGGCCTGCTTGGCGGCACACACTGTGTCGGCATGTGCGGCGGCATCGTGAGCGCGTTGACGGTGCAGATTCCCGGCCAGGTGCAGCGCCAGTGGCCGATCCATCTGGCCTACAACCTCGGCCGCATCGCCACCTACACCACCCTGGGCACGGCGCTCGGCGCGCTCGGCACGCTGGGCTTCCTGTTCGACGATTTTCTGCCGGTCCAGATGGGCTTGTACGTGCTCGCCAATGTGATGCTGATCGCGCTCGGTCTCTACCTCACCGGCTTCACTCGCCTGCTCGCGCCGATCGAGCGGGTCGGCCACGTGGTGTGGCGACGAGTGCAGCCATTGACGCGCCGTTTCCTGCCCGCCAAAGGTCCGGCGCAAGCCTTTCCGCTGGGGCTGCTGTGGGGCTTCCTGCCCTGCGGACTGGTCTACAGCGTGCTGGCGACGGCGCTGGTCACTGGCTCGGCCTGGCGCGGCGGTGGGCTGATGCTGGCCTTCGGGCTGGGGACGCTGCCCAATTTGCTGCTCGCCGGCATGCTCCTCAAGCACCTGCGCGGGCTCACCCGCAACCGCTGGCTGCGCTCGGCGGCCGGTGCGGTGGTGCTGGGCTTCGGCGTGTTCGGCCTGCTCAACGCATCCACCCTCGGCGCGGCGCTGTGGAACGGCGTGGTCTGCGCGGTGTAAGGCCGCGACAGCGCACGAGGTTCAGTCTGCGTCGGGGTTCTGCGCGGGAGGATGCGCAAAGGCGTGCAGGATCGGGCAGGGCAGCGCGTCGGCGCTGTGCTCGCAGCAGCTGACCAGATCGCGCAGCGCGGCGCGCATGGCCTCGAGATGGGCGATGCGGGTCTCGATCTGGCCGAGTTTTTCGCGTGCGATCGTGCGTGCCGTGGCGCGGTCGGCGTGCTCGTCCAGCCCCAGCAGATCGGCGATCTCGTCGAGGCTGAAGCCCAGTTCCTGCGCCCGACGGATGAAGCGCAGCCGGCTCAGCGCCGCGTCGGAGTAGCGGCGGATCCCCCCCGGTGTGGCGGGCGTCGCGATCAGCTGGCGGCGCTGGTAATAGCGCACTGTTTCGACGCCGACCCCGGCGGCGCGGGCGAGCTGACTGATGGTCATCGATGACATGGCTTGACTCCGTACCTGACTCCGGAGTTTAGACTGCTTCCATCGTTTCCGTTCCAGTTTAGTCATGACCGATTCCTCCGACCCCGCCGTGATCGACCTGCCCATCGAGGGCATGACCTGCGCCGCCTGCGCGACGCGCATCGAGCGCGTGCTCAACCGCTTGCCGGGGGTACAGGCGCAGGTCAATCTGGCCGCCGAGCGCGCCCGCGTGACGCTCGATGGCGAGCACGCGCCGTCCCCCGGCGCACTGGTCGAGACCATCCGCAAGGCCGGCTTCGAGGTGCCGACGATGGCGCTCGACGTGGCGATCGAGGGGATGAGCTGCGCGGCCTGCGCCCAGCGGCTGGAAAAACTGCTCGGGCGCTTCGATGGGGTCGAGGCAACGGTCAACTTCGCCGCCGAATCGGCGCACATCGTCCGTCAGGCATGGGCTGCGGATGAGGCGACGCTGATCGCCGCGATCGCCACCGCGGGCTTCACCGCGCACCCGCGCGGGGCCGACGGGCGGGCGCAGGACAAGCTGCGCAAGCAGGCCGCGTGGCGCGCCGAGCGCAATCGCTTCCTGATCGCGCTGGTGTTGTCCCTGCCGCTGGTGGCGCAGATGCCGGCGATGTTTTTCGGTGAGGGCGGGCATGAGCTGATCCCGCGGTGGTGGCAGTTCGCGCTGGCCACCCCGGTGCAGTTTTGGATCGGCGCGCGCTTCTATCGCGGTGCCTGGGCGGCGCTGCGTGGCGGCGGCGCGAACATGGATGTGCTGGTGGCGCTGGGCACCTCGATGGCCTACGGCTTCAGCGCGGTGGTCACGGTGGCCGGCTGGGCTGGTCAGCACGTCTACTTCGAAGCCTCCGCGGCGATCATCACGCTGGTGCTGATGGGCAAGTTGCTCGAAGCGCGGGCCAAGACCCGAACCGCCGACGCCATCGAGGCGCTGGCACGCTTGCAACCGCGTACCGCATGGATCGAAGGACCGTCGGGATTGATCGAGATCGCCGTCGAGCAGCTTGGACCGGGGGCGCCGTTCGTGGTGCGGGCCGGTGATGCCGTGCCGGTCGACGCGCGGGTGGTGTCGGGGCGTTCGGCGGTCGATGAGTCGATGCTCACCGGCGAGAGCCTGCCGGTGGCCAAACAGGCCGGCGACAAGGTGTTTGCGGCCACCGTCAATGGCGATGGCGTGCTGCGCTGCGAGGCGGTCGGGGTGGGGGCGCAGACCTTGCTGGCCGGCATCATTCGCATGGTCGAGCAGGCGCAGGGTTCCAAGGCGCCGGTGCAGCGGCTGGCCGACGCGGTGTCGGCGGTCTTCGTGCCGGTGGTGGTGGTGCTCGCGGTGCTGACATTTTTCGGCGGCTGGGCGGTGCATGGCGATGCGGTCGAGGCGCTGGTCAATGCGGTCGCGGTGCTGGTGATCGCCTGCCCCTGCGCGCTCGGGCTGGCGACCCCGACGGCGATCATGGTCGGCACCGGTCAGGGCGCGCGGGCGGGTATTCTGGTCAAGAACGCCGAGGCGCTGGAGCGCGCCGAGAAGCTCGCCGTGCTGGCGGTGGACAAGACCGGCACGCTGACCGAGGGGCGTCCCGCGGTGACCGAGGTGATCGCGGCCGAGGGCTGGACGCGCGACACGGTGCTCGACCTGGCGGCGGCGCTGGAGTCGGTGAGTGGCCATCCGCTGGCGCGCGCGGTGGTGCAGGCGGCCGGGTCGGCGCCGGCGGCGGAGGATGTGGAGACCGTGCCCGGCAAGGGGGTGCGCGGCCGCGTCGCGGGGCGGGCGGTGTCGGTTGGCAGCCCGGCATTTGTGCGCGAGGGCGGGGTGGCGGTGCCGGCGGCGGTGCTGGATGCACTGGCGGCGCAGGGGCGGACGCTGGTGGCGGTGGCGGCCGACGGTCAGTGGGCCGGCCTGATCGGCGTGGCCGATCCGCTGCGCGATACATCGGTGGCCGCGGTGGCGCGGCTGCAGGCGGCGGGCATCGAGGTGGTGATGCTCACCGGCGACCACCCGGCGACCGCGCAGGCGGTGGCGGCGGAGGTGGGCATCACGCGCGTCGAGGCGCAGGTGCTGCCCGATCAAAAGGCGGCGGCGGTGGCGGCGTTGGCCTCCGGCAAGGGTTTGGTTGGGATGGCCGGGGATGGCATCAACGATGCGCCAGCGCTGGCGGCGGCGGATGTCTCCTTTGCCATGGGCGGCGGCGCGGACGTGGCGCTGGAGGCGTCCGATATCACCCTGGTGCGCAGCGACCTGAATGGGGTGGCGGATGCCGTGGCGCTGTCGCGGGCAACGCTTGTCAAAATCCGACAGAACCTGTTTTTTGCGTTTATCTACAATGTGTTGGGCATTCCGCTGGCGGCCCTCGGCTACCTCAATCCGGTGGTGGCGGGGGCGGCGATGGCGCTCAGTTCGGTGTCGGTGGTGAGCAATTCGCTGCTGCTGCGGCGCTGGCGCCCGGCGCCGCGGGACTGAAATTTTCCAGGAGAAAAAGCATGGATGAAGTGGTGATCAAGGTCGCGGGGATGAGTTGCCAGGGCTGCGTGAAAGGCGTGACGGCGGCCTTGGCGGGGGTGCCGGGGGTGAGCGACGCGGCGGTCGATCTGGCCGCCGCGCAGGCGCGAGTGCGCTTCGACCCGGCGCGGGTGACGGTCGAGGCGCTGCGTCAGGCGGTGGAAGCGGCCGGCTTCGAAGCCGGCTGAGTGCTGGCGTTGATCAGCAGCTGGCGGAAGTCGTCGGCCGGCAGCGGCTTGGCGTACAGGTAGCCTTGTCCCATGTCGCAGCCCAGTTCGCTCAGGAAGCGTTCTTGCGCGCGGGTCTCCACCCCTTCGGCGATCACCTGCATGTCGAGGTTGTGGCCGATGCCGATGATGGCGCGGGTGAGGTGGGCGTCGTCGGTGTCGTCGGGCAGGTCGTCGATGAAGGAGCGGTCGATCTTGAGCTTGTCGAGCTGGAAGCGCTTGAGGTAGGCGAGGCTGGAATAGCCGGTGCCGAAGTCGTCGATCGCCAGCGCCACGCCGGCCGACTGGATGGCCTTGAGGGTCGCCGAGACGTGCGCCTGATGGCTCATCAGCGCGCTTTCGGTGAGCTCCAGCTCGAGCAGCGTGGGCGGGAAACCGGTCTCGCCCAGGGTGCGGAAGATGGTGGCTTCGAGGTGGCCGCGGCGGATCTGCAGCGCTGAAATGTTCACCGCCATGAAGATGTCGGGCAGGCCTTCATCCCGCCATTGTTGGGCGGTGCTGCAGGCCTGGCGCAGGATCCAGGCGCCGAGCGGGACGATCAGGCCGGTCTCTTCGGCGATCGGGATGAAACGGTCGGGCGGGATGAAACCGTGCTCGGGGTGCTGCCAGCGCAACAGCGCCTCGGCGCCCACCAGCGCGCCGCTGCGCAGGTCGAACTGGGGCTGGTAGTGGAGCGAGAATTCGTGGCGTGACAGCGCGCGGCGCATGTCGTTTTCGAGGTTGAGGCGCAGCTGGGCGCGGTGGTTCAGTTCGTGGGTGAAGAACTGGTAGCCGTTGCGGCCGTTTTCCTTGGCGTGATACATCGCCGCGTCGGCGTTCTTGAGCAGCAGGTCGCAGTTGTCGCCGTCGTCGGGGAAGACGGTGATGCCGATGCTCGGGGTGACCGTCAGCTCGTGATCTTCGATGTCGTAGGGGGCGGCCAGCGCCTTGAGCAGCTTGCTCGCCACCGCGGCGGCGCGGCCGGCGGTGTCGAGCTCGGTCAGCAGCACCACGAATTCGTCGCCGCCGAGCCGGCTCACCGTGTCGCAGCTGCGCACCATGTTGCCGAGGCGCTGGGCGACGTTGCGCAGCAGACAGTCGCCGGCGGCGTGGCCGAGCGAGTCGTTGATGTACTTGAAGCGGTCCAGGTCGATGAACAGCACCGCCAGAAACTGGTTGTGCCGGCGCGCCGCCTCGATCGCCGCGCTCATCCGGTCGAGCAGCAGCACCCGGTTGG
>JAGRFO010000218.1:0-3608 GCA_020446005.1 Rhodocyclaceae bacterium
TGCTCACCGTGGCGGAGATGATTCCCGCCGAATATCGCAAGTCGGGGATCAAGAGTTACTGGGACCCGGAACACGGCTGGAGCGACATCGCCGAGGCGTGGAGCGAGGACGAATTCGTGCTCGACGCCACCCGCATCACCCTCTCGGTGGCCGGTTCGGGCTGGGATGGCGACACCTTCAAGAACCAGATCCTGATGGACCGCCACGGCATCCAGATCAACAAGACCTCGCGCAACACGGTGTTGTTCATGACCAACATCGGCACCACGCGCTCGTCGATCGCCTACCTGATCGAGGTGCTGGTCAAGATTGCCACCGAGCTCGACGAGCGGCTGGACGATGCCAGCGCGGTGGAGAAAAAAATCTTTGAGCGAAAGGTCAAGGCACTGCGCGAAGACCTGCCGCCGCTGCCCGATTTCAGTTGCTTCCACGACGCCTTCCGCATCAGCGCCGGCAACGGCACGCCCGAGGGCGACATCCGCTCGGCCTTCTTCCTGGCCTATGACGAAGCCAAATGCGACTACATCCCCATCGAGGGCAACGCCATCGAGAAAGCCCTCGCCGCGGGTCGCCAACTGGTCTCCACCACCTTCGTCATTCCTTACCCGCCGGGCTTCCCGATCCTGGTGCCAGGGCAGGTCATCAGCCAGGAAATCATCGCCTTCATGCGCGCGCTGGACGTCACCGAAATTCACGGCTACCGGCCGGAGCTGGGTCTGCGCATCTTCACCGACAAAGCGCTGGCAGCGCTTGAAGCCAAACCCGTCATTCAGGCGCTTGAATAAAACCACCGAACCATCTGGGGTGCACATGACACCCTTTTGAGCAAAAAAACATACGGGGACACACGATGAACACACGCAGCGAAGAGATAGCCAGCAACCAGATCGAGGAGGTCGCCGAGCTGATCCGGGCCAAACTGCCGCCCGATCAGGCGGCCATCGTCGAGCCTTTTGCGCGCCAGTACTTTGCCCAGGTCGACAGCGACGACCTGGCCGAACGCGAGGTGGCCGACCTGTACGGCGCGGTCCTCAACCACTGGCAGTTCGCCCGCAAGCGCGACAACGGCAGCAAGCTGCGGGTCTACAACCCGCGCATCGACGAGCACGGCTGGGAGTCGACCCACACCGTGATCGAACTGGTCGGCGACGACATGCCGTTCCTGGTCGACTCGATCGGGATGGAGCTCAACCGCCAGGGGCTCACGGTGCACCTCATCATCCACCCGGTGATGGCGGTCGCGCGCGATGAGGGCGGGCTGTTCCAGCAGGCGCTCTGCGGCGACGCGGCCCAAGGCGTGCCCTACGAATCGCTCATCCACGTCGAAGTCGACCGCCGCACCGAGCCGGCCGACATGGCCGCCATCAAGAGCGGGCTGGAGAGCATTCTTGCCGACGTGCGTGTCTCCGTCGAAGACTGGCCGTCGATGACCCAGCGCCTGCAAGCGGTGATCGCCGAGGTCGACACCACCACCGCACCGGAAAAACCGGAGGACATCGCCGAAATCAAAGCCTTTCTCGAATGGCTGGCCGACGACAACTTCGTCCTGCTCGGCTGCCGCGACTACGACCTGATCAGCGAGGGCGGCGAGAACGAGCTGCGCATCCGCCCCGGTTCGGGGCTCGGCCTGCTGCGCGAGACCAGCGGCAACGCCACCCAGTCGCTCTCGTTTGCCGCCCTGCCACCCCAGCTCAAGGCCCAGGCTCACCTGCCCAACCTGTTCACCATCACCAAATCCAACACCCGCTCGACGGTCCATCGGCAAGGCTATCTCGACCACCTGAGCATCAAGACTTTCGACCCCGATGGTCGCGTCACCGGCGAGCGGCGCATCATCGGCCTGCTCACCTCCACCGCCTACAACACCAACCCCAAGCGCATTCCGCTGCTGCGCCGCAAGCTGGTGTCGATCATCGAACGGGCTGGATTGATGCCGGGCAGCCACGCCGGCAAGGCGCTGCGCACGATTCTCGAGCAGTACCCACGCGACGAGCTCTTCCAGAGCACCAACGACGAGTTGTTCAACACCGCCACCGGCATCCTGCGTCTTGGCGAACGCCAGCGCATCCGCCTGTTCGTGCGCCGCGACGCCTTCGCGCGCTTCATCTCCTGCCTCATCTACGTGCCGCGCGAGCACTACAACACCGAGCAGCGCAAGCGCATTCAGGCGCAACTGATGGAGTCCTTCGACGGCGCATCGTCGGAATTCGAGGTCCATTTCTCGGAGTCCGCGCTGGCGCGCCTGCTGGTCATCGTGCGCACCAAGGATTCGCTGATCCCGCCTTTCGACGTGCGCGAGGTCGAAGCCCGCCTGGTCAATGTCGCGCGACGCTGGGAAGACGGTCTCCAGAACGCACTCCTCGAACACCACGGCGAAGAGCGCGCCATGCAGCTGTGCCGGCGCTACATCAACGCCTTCCCGGCCGCCTACCGGGAAGACTACGCCGCCCGCGTGGCCGTTCACGACATCGAGCTGATGGAATCGCTCGACGACGACAACGCGCTGGGGATGAATCTCTACGTGCCGCTCGAAGCCCCGCCGGGGCGGCTCAACTTCAAGATGTTCCACCTCGGCGCGCCGGTGGCGCTGTCGAGCAGCCTGCCGATGCTCGAACGCACCGGCGTCAAGGTGGAGGTCGAAAGCCCCTACCAGATCGAACGCAGTGACGGTGCGCTGATCTGGGTGCACGACTTCGGCATGAGCTTCAAGGGCGTCGAAGAACTCAACATCGAGCAGCTCCGCCCGCTGTTCCACGAAACCTTCCGCCGGGTCTGGCGCGCCGACATCGAGAATGACGACTTCAACCGCCTGACCCTCCTCGCCGGCCTCGACTGGCGCGAAATCAGCATGCTGCGCGCCTACGCCAAACACATGAAGCAGGCCGCCTTCACCTTCAGCCAGACCTACATGGAGCAGACCCTGGCGCACTACCCGGCGCTGGCCGCGCAGCTGGTGGCGCTGTTCAAGGCACGCTTCGATCCGGCCCTCGAAGCGGACCGCAGCGCGCAGTGCGACCACCTGGTCGAGGCCATCAACGCCACCCTCGACACCGTCGCCAATCTCGACGAAGACCGCATCCTGCGCCAGTTCCTGGCCATGATCCAGGCCACCTTGCGCACCAACTACTACCAGTCCGGCAAGGACGGCCAGCCCAAGCCCTACCTGTCCTTCAAGTTCGATCCGCAGCACATTCCCAACCTGCCCGAGCCGAAGCCGATGTTCGAGATCTTCGTGTACTCGCCGCGGGTCGAGGGCGTCCACCTGCGCGGCGGCAAGGTTGCCCGCGGCGGGCTGCGCTGGTCGGACCGGATGGAGGACTTCCGCACCGAGATCCTCGGGCTGGTCAAGGCACAGATCGTCAAGAACGCGGTGATCGTGCCAGTCGGCTCAAAAGGCGGCTTCGTGGTCAAGAATCCCCCGCCGGCCGGCGACCGTGAAGCGATGCTGGCCGAAGGCGTCGCCTGCTACCGCAGCTTCCTCTCCGGCCTGCTCGACCTCACCGACAACCTGGTGATGGGCGAAGTGGTCCCGCCGCCGGCGGTGGTCCGCCACGACGCCGACGATCCTTATCTGGTGGTGGCCGCCGACAAGGGCACCGCCACCTTCT
>JAGRFO010000218.1:3651-3800 GCA_020446005.1 Rhodocyclaceae bacterium
ACGCCTTCGCCTCCGGCGGCTCGGTCGGCTACGACCACAAGAAGATGGGCATCACCGCGCGCGGGGCGTGGGAGTCGGTCAAGCGTCACTTCCGCGAAATGGGCGTCAACACTCAGGAACAGCCCTTCACCGTCGCCGGCATCGGCGAC
>JAGRFO010000219.1:0-11481 GCA_020446005.1 Rhodocyclaceae bacterium
CGGCGGCAGGCCGAACAGTTCGCGCGGGAAGGACGGAATCGCTTCGCTCGGTGCTTCCATCGCCACGGCACCTTCGTCGAGCAGGTCGTGGGTGATCTCGGGCGGAATGGGCGGCTCGTTTTCGGCATAGACCCAATCCGGTTCGACTTCATCGGTGGCGGCAATCCGGTTGACGCGCGGCGGGGGCTGCAGGGTGCGTTCGGCGCGGCCTTCGAGGGCGACGCGCATGTAGTCGATCCAGATCGGCAGCGCGGTGGCGCCGCCAGTTTCGCCCCGACCCAGATTGCGCGGCTGGTCGAAGCCGACCCACGACACGGCGACTACCTCCGGGTTGTAGCCACAGAACCAGGCGTCGACGTAGTCGTTGGTGGTGCCGGTCTTGCCGGCCAGATCGGCGCGTTTCAGGCTGCGCGCCCGGGTGGCGGTGCCGGCGGTGACGACCTCGCGCAGCATCGAATCCATCACAAAGGCATTGCGTTCGTCGATGACCCGCGCGGCGGTCTTGCCGGCCACCGGAGGGTCGACTTTGGCGAGGGTGGTGCCGGCATCGTCGATGATTTCCTTGATGATGTAGGGCTGGACCCGGTAGCCGCCGTTGGCGAACACGGCGTACGCCGAGGCCAGTTGCCAGGGGGTGGCGGCGCCAGCGCCCAGCGCCATGGTCAGGTAAGCGGGGTGGTGTTCGGGCGAGAAGCCGAAGCGGGTGACGAAGTCTTGCGCGTAGTCCGGCCCGATCGACTGGAGCAGGCGGATCGAGACCATGTTCTTGGAGCGCGCCAGCGCGCGGCGCAGGGTCATCGGCCCTTCGTATTTGTGGTCGTAGTTGGCGGGCTCCCATTCCTGGCTGCCGGTGACGCCAGCGGGGAAGTAGAGCGGCTCGTCTTCGACGTAACTGCCGGCGCTGAAGCCACGCTCCAGCGCGGCGGAGTAGATGAAGGGCTTGAAGCCCGAGCCTGGCTGGCGCATGGCCTGGGTGGCGTGGTTGAACTTGTTGCGGAAGTAGTCGAAGCCGCCCACCAGGGCGCGGACCGCGCCGGTGTCCGAGTCGACCGCGACCAGCGCACCTTCGACCTGCGGCAGTTGCAGCAGGTGCCACGCGGCCTTGTCGTCCTGCCGGATTCTGACCACCGCGCCGGGGCGGATCCGTTTCGCCGCCGGGGCCTTGGTCTGCAGCATCGGGGCAGCGAACTTCAGGCCCTTTCCGGCGATTTCGTAGGTTTTACCGCTGCGGAAGACGGTGACCTTGTTCGGGGTGGCCTCGATGACGATGGCGGCCAGCATGTCGCCGAAATCGGGGCTCTCCTCCAGCGCCGCACTCATTGCGTCGTTGCGCACGTCGCCGGCCGGGGGCAGTTCGATGAATCGCTCCGGGCCGCGATAGCCGTGGCGCAGGTCGTAGGCACGCAGCCCGTCGCGCAGCGCGTGGTAAGCCACTTCCTGCTCGGCGCGGGTGATGGTGGTGATTATGCGGATGCCCAGTTCGTAGGCCTTGTCTTCGAACTGCTCGACCGCGATCTGGCGGGCCATTTCGGCGACGTAGGCGGCATGCACGTCGAGCGCTTCGTTTCGGTCCGCGGTGGCCGTGCGGATCGGTTCGGCGCGGGCGGCGGCGAGCGTGGCGTCGTCGATGGCGTTGAGCTCGCGCATGCGGCGCAGTACGTAGTGCTGGCGCAATTGGGCGCGGTCTGGATTGACCACCGGGTTGTACGCCGAGGGGGCTTTGGGGAGCCCGGCGAGCATGGCCGCTTCGCCAACGGTCAGGTCGACTAGGGTCTTGCCATAATAGGTTTTGGCGGCTGCGGAAAAACCATAGGCGCGACGGCCGAGGTAAATCTGGTTGATATACAGCTCAAGAATCTGATCCTTTGACAGGTTCTGTTCGATTTTGAGCGATAGCAGGATTTCATAGATTTTGCGCGTCAGCGTTTTTTCCCGCGTCAGGAAGAAATTGCGCGCCACCTGCATGGTGATGGTCGATGCGCCCTGACGCTTGCCGCCCGACATGAGGTTGGCCGATGCGGCACGCGCGATGCCCAGCAGGTCGACGCCGGGGTGCTCGTAAAAACGCTCGTCTTCGGCCGCCAGGATCGCACTTTTGAGGACGTCGGGCACTTCCGCAATGCCGACGAACGTGCGGCGCTCTTCGCCATATTCCCCAATCAGGTGACCGTCTGACGTATAGATCCGCAGCGGGATTTTCGGGCGGTAGTCGGTCAGGATCTCAAGCGATGGCAACTTGGGCCAGGCAAACGCCGCCACCGCGGCCAAAGTGGCCAGTCCGAGTACGGCGAGACCGATCAGGGCAAAAATCGGGTAAAGAACCCAGCGCATGCGTCGTAAGAGTCCAAGAGATTAGTCGGGCGATTATACGTTTTGCGCGCAAGTCGCTCCAATGTCTGCGCGGCGGGGAGTATCTTTACACATGCCATCGTTGTTGCTAGCATTGAAGCTGTTTTTTACATGTTGCGCCTAACATGAAGAAATTTAAGGATTTTCTTTGTGATTGACTTGTCGGTTTTTAACCCGAAGGCGCGCCCTCTTGTGGGGCTCGATATTTCTTCCTCGTCGGTCAAACTGGTTGAGTTGTCTGGTGGACTGAAGGAAGGCATTCGCATTGAGCGCTATGCGATCGAATCCCTCCCCCGTGACGCGGTGTCGGACGGCAACGTCGTTAACCTCGAAGCGGTGGCGGAAACCATCAAGCGCGCACTGAGACGGATGGGCGCCGGGGTCAAGCTGGTTGCCATGGCGCTCCCGGCGTCGGCCGTCATTACCAAGAAAATCCTCCTGCCTGAAGGTCTGCGCGAGCAGGAGATGGAGGTGCAGGTCGAGGCCGAGGCCAATCAATACATCCCGTTTGCGCTCGACGAGGTCAATCTCGATTTTCAGGTGCTGGGCGAATCCGCGGATGCCGCCGGTGAGCTGGATGTGTTGATTGCCGCATCCCGCAAGGAGAAAGTCGAGGATCGGGTGGCCGCGGCAGAGGCCGCCGGGCTCAAGGCCGTGGTGATGGATGTCGAGTCCTTTGCCGCTCAGTCCGCCTTCGATTTCGTTCGCCAGCAGTTGCCCGATCAGGGCAAGGGCAGCATCATCGCGCTGGTCGACATCGGCGCCAATCTGCTCAACGTCACCGTGCTGCGCGATGGGGTTCAGGTCTATGCACGTGAGCAGGCCTTCGGTGGTCATCAACTCACGCAGGATATTGCCCGCCACTACGGGATGAGTACCGAGGAGGCCGAGGCAGCCAAGCGTTCGGGCAGCCTCCCTGAAAACTACACCAGCGAATTGCTGCGACCGTTCATGGATAGTCTGGCGCTGGAAGTGTCGCGCGCCTTGCAGTTCTTCTTTACATCTACCCAGTTCAATCAGGTTGATCATATCGTGCTGGCCGGTGGTTGCGCGGTGGTGCCCGGGCTGGCGGAGGTGGTTGGCGGGCGGACCCAGGTGGACACCGTTGTCGCAAACCCATTCGCCAAAATGCAGTTGTCGTCGCGGGTGCGACCCAAAAATCTGATTGCCGATGCTCCTTCACTGTTGGTGGCGTGCGGGCTGGCATTGCGGAGGTTTGATTCATGATTCGGATCAACCTGCTTCCTCATCGTGAAGAGAAACGCGTCCAGCGTCGTCAGCAGTTCTATTTGCTGGCCGCTGGCATGGTTGTTTTGGGCGCGTTGATCGGTTTTTTGGTCAATTCCGTCATCGGGGGGGTGATCGAGGGGCAGGAGGAAAAGAATAATTTCCTCAAGACCGAAATCGCCAAGCTTGACAAGGATATTGCCGAGATCAAGCGCCTGCGCAGCCAGATCGAAGCCTTGCTGGCCCGTAAGCAGGTGATCGAGTCCCTGCAGAGCCATCGCGCTGAAACAGTCCATTTGCTGAACGAACTGGTGCGCCAGACGCCCGAGGGCGTGTATTTGCGGTCGATCAAACAGACTGGCCTGAAGGTGACCCTGGCGGGGTATGCGCAGTCCAATGCCCGCGTCTCGACCCTGATGCGCAATCTCGATGGGTCCGAGTTTCTGGAACGCCCCGAGTTGATCGAAGTGAAGACGGCGCAGGTGGACGATCGCCGTGTCAGCGAATTCACGCTGGACATCAGCCTTGAGCGTAGCACCGAGGAGGCGAGCCAATGAAATCGCGCGACGTCAAATCGCGGACGCTGTCTTCCGTCGATCTCTCCCGGCTTGCCGACGATTTCAAAGGGTTGGACCCGAACGATCCGGGCGTCTGGCCGCTGGCGCCGCGGGTGGTCATCCTGCTGGTGTTCTTCGTGGCCACGCTTGCGGGCGCCTGGTGGTTTTTCTGGCAGGACCAGATGGACCTTCTGACCCAGCGCGAAGCCGAGGAGCTCACCTTGCGCGATGAGTGGGTGCGCAAGAAGCGTCAGTCGGTCAACCTCGATGTGCATCTGCAACAGCTGGCCGAGATTGATCGCCAGTTCGGCGCGTTGCTGCGTCAGTTGCCCAATCGCGCAGAAATGGACTCTCTGCTGGCGGACATTAACCAGGCTGGTTTGGGGCGCGGTCTGCTCTTCGAACTGTTCAAGCCGGGCGGCGATGTGGTCAAGGAGTTTTACGCCGAGATGCCGATCGCGGTGCGGGTGACCGGGCAGTACCACGATCTGGGTGCCTTTGCCAGTGATGTGGCAAAGATGCCGCGCATCGTCACACTGAACAATCTCGTCATTGAGCGCGCCCAGCCAGGTGAGCCGCTCAAGATGGATGCGACCGCCGTGACCTATCGCTATCTGGATGAAGAGGAACTGGCCGCGCAGCAGCAGGCCAAGGCCCAGGCGAATAAACCGAAATGAGTGTGCGCATGAACAAGTGGCTATTGCTCCTCGTTGTGCCTGTCCTTGCCGCGTGTGGCGGCGAGCAGGAGGATCTGCGGGCGTGGATGGTCCAGCAGGAAGCCGGAATGAAAGGGCAGGTCAAGCCCTTGCCGGAAATCAAGCCTTTTCCGCAGGTTGATTACGAAGTGTTTGCAATTCAGAGCCCGTTTGACAAGGACAAGTTTGTCGCCGCCCGCGCGGTGACCGGCGGGCCGCGGCCGGATGTCAATCGTCAGCGCGAACCGCTTGAATCCTATCCGCTGGAATCTCTCAAGATGGTGGGCGCAATGATCAAGCAAGGCGCGGCACACGGCCTGATTGATGCCGGCGGCAGCATTTATCAAATCCGAACCGGGAATTACATGGGCCAGAATTTCGGCGTTGTGACCGGCATTTCAGAAACTGAAGTCACGCTCAAAGAGTTGGTGGAAGACCTCAACGGCGACTGGGTCGAAAGAACGAGTGCGCTGTACTTGCAGGAGCAGCAGGAGACGACGCAATGAAGTTCAATACACGATTTTTGCTGGTTGCTGCCGGCTTGCTGATGGCCCAGGTCGGGCCGCCTGCCTACGCGCAAGCCAGTACCCAAGAGGCGATGGCGGCAAACAGCATCGAGCAACTCGATGTGTCGCGTCAGGGGGCGAACATCTACGTCAAGCTGCGACTGAAGAGTGCGCCGGCGCAGCCGCCAGCCAGCTTCAGCGTGGCCAATCCAGCCCGCATCGCGTTCGATTTTCCGGCCACAGCCAATGGCCTCGGGCGGAGTGTTCAGAATATTGACGAAGGCGACCTGCGCAGCGCCAATATCGTCCAGGTGGGCGACCGTACGCGGCTGGTCCTGAATCTCGTCAAGATGGCGCCGTATGACACGACGATTGAGGGTGAGAATGTGGTGATCGCGCTGTCGCCGGTGCGTCGCGAGCCCGCCGACATGCGCCCGAATGATCGTCCCTTCGCCAGCTTTGCGGAAAGCCCGCAGGCCGCGCCGGCCACGCAGGGCAAGAGCGTGCGTGACATCAACTTCCGGCGCGGGGTTGATGGTGAAGGCCGGATCCTGGTCGAATTGAGCAACCCCGACACCGGCATCGACATTCGCCAGCAAGGCGGCAATCTGGTGGTGGACTTCCTCAAGGCGAGCCTGCCCGACAATCTGCGCAGAAAGTCCGACGTGACCGACTTTGCCACGCCGGTAACCGAGTTCGTGGCCCAGCCGCAGGGGAGCAATACCCGGCTGGTCATCAAGCCGAACGGGTTGTGGGAGCACAACGCTTATCAGAGCGACAACCAGTTCGTTCTTGAGATCAAGCGTGTGATCGAAGACCCCAAGAAGCTGATTCAGGGCGGGCACGGCAAGTATCAGGGCGACAAGCTCTCGCTCAACTTCCAGAACATCGATGTTCGTTCGGTGTTGCAGGTGATTGCCGACTTCACCAACTTCAACATCATTACCAGCGACACGGTGCAGGGGAGCCTCACGCTGCGTCTGAAGGACGTGCCGTGGGATCAGGCGCTCGACATCATCCTGCAGGCCAAGGGGCTCGACAAGCGCAAGCACGGCAACGTGATCTGGATCGCACCGCGTGATGAGCTCGCCGCGCGCGAGAAGCTGGAGCTTGAAGCGCTCGCGCAGATCGGCGATCTGGAGCCGCTCAAGACGGAAAGCTTCCAGGTGAACTATCACAAGGCCAAGGAAATCTTCGACTTCCTCAAGGACAAGGACCAGACGGTTCTGTCCAAGCGCGGCAGCGTGATTGTTGATGAGCGCAGCAACAAGGTGTTTGTGACCGACGTCGGTTCGCGTCTTGAAGATTTGCGCCGGTTGATTCAGGAAATCGACATTCCCCCGCGTCAGGTCTTGATCGAAGCGCGGATTGTCGAAGCCGACAAAGGCTTTGCGCAGGATCTCGGCGTCCGTCTGGGCATCCACAACCGTGGGGATCCGTGGGGTGGTCCGGGTGGGTCGCGGACGATCATCGGTGGCGGCCTGGCCGATACCGGCTTCCACACGGGACAGGTCACCGATTCGCCGTCGTTCATCAACGACAGCACGAGCGTGAATATGCCGGCGAGCCCCTCGACGGGCACCCCCGCGCAGTTGTCGATGATTCTGTTCAACAGCGCCGCCACGCGCTTCCTGAATCTGGAGCTGAGTGCGCTTGAAGTCGACAATCGTGGTCGGGTGGTGTCCAGCCCGCGGGTGCTGACTGCCAACCAAGTCGAAGCGCTGATGGAGCAGGGCACCGAAATTCCGTATCAGTCCGCCACCAGTTCGGGTGCGACCAGCGTCGAGTTCCGCAAGGCGGTACTGTCGCTGAAGGTGCGGCCGAACATCACGCCGGATGGCCGTGTCCAGTTGTTTGTCGATGTGAACAAAGACAAGCCGGGCGCGACGGTGCCGGGTGGGGTCGCCATCGATACCAAGCATGTGCGCACCGAGGTGATGGTCGAAAACGGCGGGACCGTGGTGATTGGCGGGGTATACGAAGAAGAGGAGTCCAACCAGGTCGATCGTGTGCCGGTGCTCGGCGAATTGCCGGTTGTGGGCGCACTGTTCCGGAGTACCCAGCGCGTCTCCAACCGCAAGGAACTGCTGGTATTCATCACGCCGCGGATCGTCACCCAGGCCCTGTCGCTGCGTTGATGCTGGATGGTGTCGGCTGACGCGGCACAGGCCGACACCTACCTTCCTGCCAGCGCGCGCTGCGTCGTGCTGGTGGGGATGATGGGGGCAGGCAAGACCACCGTCGGTCGGGAGCTTGCCAAACGCCTTGGATGGCGTTTTACCGACAGCGACCACGAGATCACCGCCCGCACCGGCGTGAGCATCCCGGTTATTTTCGATGTCGAAGGCGAGACCGGCTTCCGGCGCCGCGAATCTTCGGTGATTGACGAATTGTCTCAGGAGACCGGTCTGGTGCTTGCGACCGGCGGCGGCGTGGTGCTCGCGCCAGAGAACCGCTCCGCACTCAAATCCCGCTGTACCGTGGTGTATCTCGACGTTGCGCCCGCGGTGCTGTGGGAGCGCACCCGTCACGACCGCAATCGTCCGCTGCTCCAGGTGGAGAATCCGAAAGCGCGTATCGAAGCCCTCTACCGCGAGCGCGACCCGCTGTATCGCGAAGTCGCGCACATGGTTGTTGCCGGCGGGCGTGGCAGTGCAAAATCGATGGTCCGCAAGATCGAAAAGGCATTGCAGCACCCATGCGAAAATTGAGTGTCGCGCTCGCAGAGCGCAGTTACCCGATTCTGATTGGACGCGGTCTGTTGGCGCGCGGCGAGCTTGTTGCGGATGCGGTGAGGACGCCGCAGGTGGCCATCGTCACCAACGACGTGGTCGCACCGCTCTACCTCGATGCCTTTGTTTGCGCACTTGAGGCGCGTGGTCTGCAGTGTGTGTCGATCGTCCTGCCGGACGGCGAAGCGCACAAGAACTGGCAGACCCTGAACATCATCTTCGATGGCCTGCTCAGCCACCGCTGCGATCGCAGCTCAACCTTGATCGCCTTGGGTGGCGGGGTGGTCGGCGACATGACCGGGTTTGCGGCGGCGACCTACCAGCGCGGAATCGATTTCATTCAAGTGCCGACGACCTTGCTGGCGCAGGTGGATTCCAGCGTCGGCGGTAAAACCGCGGTCAATCATCCCCTCGGCAAGAACATGATCGGGGCATTTCATCAACCTCGGCTGGTGCTGGCGGACACCGATACCCTTTGCACGCTGCCTGACCGCGAGCTCAAGGCCGGGCTGGCGGAAGTGATCAAATACGGGCTCATCCGTGATGCCGATTACTTTGACTGGCTAGAGGCCAGCATCGCCGCGCTGCTGGCGCGCGAACCCGATGCGCTGGCCGAGGCGATCGAGCGCTCTTGCGCCAGCAAGGCGCGGATCGTTGCCGAGGACGAAACCGAGCGCGGCGTGCGCGCCCTGCTCAATCTCGGTCACACCTTCGGGCACGCGATCGAAGCCGGCATGGGCTATGGCGTGTGGCTGCATGGCGAGGCGGTCGCTGCCGGCATGGCCATGGCGGCGACGCTGTCGATGCGGCTCGGATGGATGCCGGAGGACCAATGCCAGCGCGCCATCGCGCTGATCGCGCGTGCCGGACTGCCGACCGTCGGGCCGGCGATGGGGGCGGCGCGTTATCTCGAATTGATGGCACACGACAAGAAAGTCGAGGCCGGACGCCTGCGCCTCGTGCTGCTGCGCGCCATCGGCGACGCCGAAATTTTCTCCGATGTGCCGACCACCGAGATCGCCGCGGCCATCGACGCGTGCTGCGCGGCATGAGCGGTCTGGCGGACTACGCGGTCTGCGAGGCCAACTCGCGTGGTCGTCGCCATGCCGAAGCGCCGCCCGCCGGGCGTAGCGAATTTCAGCGCGATCGCGACCGCATCGTCCATTCCACTGCGTTCCGCCGGCTCGAATACAAGACCCAGGTTTTCGTCAATCACGAGGGTGACCTGTTTCGCACCCGGCTCACCCACAGCATCGAGGTCGCCCAGATCACGCGCACCGTCGCCCGCGCGCTGTCGATCAACGAAGACCTGGCCGAGGCGATCGCGCTCGCGCATGACCTGGGTCATACCCCGTTCGGTCACGCCGGGCAGAGCGCCCTGAACGCTTGCATGCGGCCTTACGGCGGTTTCGAACACAATCTGCAGTCGCTGCGGACGGTCGAAGTGCTGGAAGAGCATTACGCCCAGTTCGACGGTCTGAACCTGATGCACGAGACTCGGGAGGGCATCCTCAAGCATTGCTCGCCCGCCAACGCGGCGCAGCTCGGAGCGCTTGGCCAGCGTTTTCTCCAGCAGACCCAGCCCTGTCTCGAGGCGCAGTTGGCTAACCTGGCGGACGAGATCGCCTATAACAACCACGACGTCGACGACGGTTTGCGCTCGGGCTTGATCACGCTGGAACAGTTGCGCGAGGTGGCGGTGTTCGACGCCGAACGCGGCAAGGTCGAAGCCAGCTATCCGGGGCTTGCCGGGCGTCGGCTGATCCACGAGACGATCCGCCGGATGATCAACCTGATGGTGCTCGACCTGATCGAGCAGACCCGCGCCAATATCGCCGAGCACGGGGTGAAAACGCTCGATGACGTCCACGCTGCACCGCAACTGGTCGCCTATTCGGCTGCGCTTCACCCGCGTTTGCGCGAGCTGAAGACCTTTTTGCGCGAGAAGCTCTACCACCACTATCAGGTGCTGCGCATGACCGACAAGGCCAAGCGCGTCGTGAGCGATTTGTTCTCGGCCTTTCTGGCCGATCCGCGCCTGCTGCCGCCGCAGTATCAGGCACGTGCCAAGGCCGACACGCCGCGCGCGATCGCCGACTACATTGCGGGCATGACCGACCGCTACGCGATGCGTGAGCATCGCCGGCTGTTCGCGGTGGGTGAAATCCACTGATCATCTCCCTCTTTGCGCAGTGCAAAAAAACTTGTAGGGGGCTCGCTGCGACGGTATATTCAAAGCCCGCCCAGTGTGTTCGTAACGGTACTGAAACAGGTGCCGGACAGAGCCGGCGCGCCAGCGACCGGCTTTTTTGACGCCCTTCGGACCGACCCCGTCGAGTGAACCCACGCCCCGGTCGAACAAGGGGCATGAAGTGTCGAGGAAATTGGTATGAGTCTTCCCCACAAGCAGGGTCTGTACGACCCGGCCAACGAACATGACGCCTGCGGTGTCGGTTTTATTGCCCACATCAAGGGCGAGAAGCGTCACGACATCGTGCTGCAAGGCCTCGAAATCCTGAAAAATCTCGACCATCGCGGCGCGGTTGGCGCCGATGCCCTGCAGGGCGATGGCGCGGGCCTGCTGATTCAGGTGCCAGACCGGCTGTATCGTCAGGAGATGGCCAAGCAGGGGGTCACCCTGCCGCTGCCCGGCGAGTACGGCGTCGGCATGCTGTTCCTGCCCAAGGAACACGCCTCGCGGCTGGCCTGTGTGGAGGAAGTCGAGCGCGCGGTGCGTGCCGAAGGGCAGGTGGTGCTGGGCTGGCGCGATGTGCCGGTCAATGCCGACATGCCGATGTCGCCGGCGGTGCGCAAGACCGAGCCGGTGATCCGGCAGGTGTTTGTTGGTCGCGGCCCGGACATCATGGTCACCGACGCGTTGGAGCGGAAGCTCTACGTGATCCGCCGCCGCGCGGCGAACGCCATCAACGCGCTGAACCTGGAGCACAGCAAAGAGTTCTACATGGTCTCCATGTCGGCGCGCACCATCGTCTACAAAGGCCTGTTGTTGGCCACCCAGGTGGGCGAGTACTTCCCCGACCTGCTCGACCCCCGCGCCGTGTCGGCGCTGGCGCTGGTGCATCAACGCTTCTCGACCAACACCTTTCCCAAGTGGAACCTCTCCCATCCGTTCCGGATGATCGCCCACAACGGCGAGNNACAACGGTGAGATCAACACCGTGCGCGGCAACTACAACTGGATGCGGGCGCGCGAGAAAGGCGTCTCCTCCCCCCTGCTGGGCAACGATCTGCAGAAGATCTGGCCGCTGATCTACCCCAACCAGTCTGATTCGGCGGCCTTCGACAACGCGCTCGAGCTGCTGGTGATGAGTGGTTATTCGATGGCTCACGCGGTGATGATGATGATCCCCGAGGCGTGGGAGTCGCACACCCTGATGGGCGAACAGCGCCGCGC
>JAGRFO010000219.1:11664-11893 GCA_020446005.1 Rhodocyclaceae bacterium
AGCAAGATCGTCAAGAAGTGGCGCCTGCAGCCGGGCAAGATGTTCCTGATCGACATGGATCAGGGTCGTATCATCAACGACGAGGAGTTGAAAGAGTCGCTCGCCACCGCCAAGCCTTATCGCGAGTGGAACGACCGCATCAACATCAAGCTCGACGGCCTCAAGGCGCCGGAAGGCGCCGGTGCGCCGGCTTGCGCGGCCTCCCTGCTCGATCGTCAGCAGGCCTTCG
>JAGRFO010000220.1 GCA_020446005.1 Rhodocyclaceae bacterium
CAGGTCGTAGAGTTCGGCCAGGCTGCGCATCGCCGCCGGCATGCCGGCAATGGACAGCGCCGCGCCGCGCGCGCGCGCCACCCGGCACAGCTCCAGCAGCAAGGCCAGCGCGGCGGAATCGGTAACGCTCACCGCCGAGAGGTCCACCGCGGCGCCACGGCCCACCTGCGCACAGGCCTCGTCACGCAGCGCGGCGACGGTGGCCAGCGTGAGCGGCCCTTCCGGGCGCCAGGGCGCGGCAGCGTTCATCACTTGGCGGCGCCTGCCAGCTCAGTGTTCTTGGCTTCCAGAGACGCGATCAGCCCGTCGATGCCGCTGTCGAGGATCTGGTTGCGGAAATCGGTGCGGTAGTTGGTGACCAGGCTCCCACCGGCCACGATCACGTCGTACACTTTCCACGCCTCGCCCTGCTTTTCGAGCGCGTAGTCGATGTCGACCGCCTTGGCGCCCGGCTGCAGCACCTGGGTACGCACCAGCACATCGGTGTCGGCGGCGCCAGCGCGCAGCGGCTTGAAGTCGATGGTCTGGTCGCGATACTGGGTCAGCGCATTGGAGTAGAGGCGGACCAGCATGGTGCGGAAGGCGGCGACCAGCCGGTTCTGCTGATCGGGGGTCGCCCGACGCCAATCCTGGCCGATCGCCAGCGAGGTCATGATGCGAAAGTCGAAGTGCGGCAGCACCTTCTCTTCGACCAGTTCGACCGCCCGACGGGTGTCCCCGGCCTTGAGCGCGGGGTCGGTACGGACGATCTCGAGCACGTCATCCATCACCGACTTGACCAGCGCATCCGGCGCCGGCGCCGCCGTGGCCACGCTCCCCAGCCCGATCAGCGCCGCCGCCAGCAGCGCACCGAAGATTCGTCTGATCATTGTTCCCGCCCTTGTTCGTTGAGGTTTCCGCCGCCGGCGCGCACCAGCTCGATGCGCATGCTGCCGGTGGCCGCGTCATCCGCTTCGATCGCGCTCAGCCCGATCGGTTGTATCGGCGCGCTACGGGCGTCGTCAAAACGCTCGCGCGGCGGCCGACCATCGTAGATTTCGTAGCGCCGCCGCTGGAGGTAGAAGTCGCGGATGTAGCCATACTTGTCGAGACTGCCTTCCTCCACCGCGCGGCTGGCGCCGAGCAAGGCGGCCCGCTCGTGCACCACCCGCAGCCCGACCAGGGCGTTGCGCGAGGCCACGTCGGACAGGTGCGCCACCGGGTCGGCATAGAAATCGACCGGCAGGGCCGCGGCGTCGCGCAAGGTGCGCGGACCCAGGAAGGGCAGCACGAAATACGGCCCCTTGCCAACCCCCCACACCGCCAGCGTCTGGCCGAAGTCTTCCTGATGCTTTTCGAAGCCCATGTCGGTGGCCACGTCGAACAGGCCGAAGATGCCCAGCGTGGAGTTGATCAGCACCCGCGCGGTGTCGGAGCGGCCGTCACCGCCCTTGCCCTGCAGGAAATTGTTGATCCCGGTCCAGATGTCGCCGAGGTTGCCGAAGAAGTTGCCAACCCCGGTCTTCACCGGCAGCGGGGCCACGGTGTCGTAACCCGTCGCCAGCGGCTTGAGCACGACCTTGTCGACGCCCTCGTTGAACGAGAACATCGCCCGGTTGTAGCGCTCCCACGGATCGTCGGGGTGCGGGTGCTTCACGGTCGCACAGCCAGCCAGCGTCAGCGTCGTAACGAGGATCGCGGACCCCCGCCAGAGTGTCTTTTTGAGCATCATCATCTGAATCACATCGATCATTACTGCGGGGCCGGCGTTTCGCCCGCCTTGTTGAAGAGGAACTGACCAATCAGCTTCTCCAGCACAACGGCCGACTGCCCGCGCAGCTTGAGCGTTTCGCCATCGGCGAGCATGCGCGCATCGCCGCCCGGTTCGAGCCCGATGTACTGCTCGCCAAGCAGGCCGGAAGTGAGAATCTCGGCGATGGTGTCGCGCGGGAATTCGTAGCGCGTGTCGAGCGCCAGCTTGACCACCGCCTCGAAGCGGGTGTTGTCGTATTCGATGGCGGTCACCCGCCCGACCACCACCCCGGCGGACTTGACCGGCGCGCGCACCTTGATGCCGCCGATGTTCGAGAAGCGCACATCGACGGCGTAGGTCTCGGCGAAGCTCGCCGCCGACAGGTTGCCGACCTTGAGCGCCAGAAAGATCAGCGCCGCCGCACCGATCAAAACGAAAAAGCCGACCCACAGGTCGAGTGTTGTACGGCTCATGACTGGCCCCGGAACATGAAAGATGTCAGCACGAAATCGAGCGCCAGAATGGCCAGCGCCGAACTCACCACAGTGCGGGTAATCGCCCGCGAAACCCCTTCGGCGGTCGGCACGCAGTCATAGCCTTCGAACACCGCTATGAGCGACACCGCCACCCCGAACACCACGCTCTTGATCACCCCGTTGAGGATGTCGTAGCGAAAATCCACCGCCGACTGCATCTGCGACCAGAACGCGCCGTCGTCGACACCGATGAACACCACCCCGATCAACCAGCCGCCGAGAATCCCCATCGCCGAGAACAGGGCCGCCAGCAGGGGCATCGAGATCACCCCGCCCCAGAAGCGCGGCGCCACCACGCGGGCGATCGGATTGACCGCCATCATGTCCATCGCCTTGAGCTGCTCGGTGGTCTTCATCAGCCCGATCTCGGCCGTCACCGCCGAGCCGGCCCGGCTGGCGAACAGCAGCGCCGCCACCACCGGCCCGAGCTCGCGGGTCAGCGACAGCGCCACCAGCACCCCCAGCGCTTCGCTGGAGCCATAACGCTGCAGCGTCTCGTAGCCCTGCAGCCCCAGCACCAGTCCGACGAACAGGCCCGACACCAGAATGATCAGCAAGGACAGCACGCCGCTGAAGTAGATCTCGCGAATGGTCAGATGCAGGCGGCTGACCGACTGGCCGGAATAGCGCAGCAGCAAGAACATGAAGCGCGCCGCGAAACCGAGCCGCCAGACCCCGTCGACCACCCCCGCGCCAATCCGGCGGATCATGACGCCCGCCCCATCAGCACCTCGGCCATCGGCGCGGCCGGCACGTGGAAGGGCACCGGGCCGTCGATTTCGGCGTGCACGAACTGATGCACGAAGGCGTCCTGCGAGGCGCGGATCTCGTCCGGCGTGCCCTGCGCGACGATGCGCCCCTCGGAGACGAAATACACGTAATCGACGATCCCCAGTGATTCATGCACGTCGTGGGTCACCATGATCGAGGCCGCGCCGAGCGCGTCGTTGAGGCGGCGAATCAGCTGTCCGATCACCCCCAGCGAGATCGGATCCAGCCCAGCGAAGGGCTCGTCGTACATGATCAGCATCGGGTCGAGCGCAATCGCCCGCGCCAGCGCCACCCGCCGCGCCATGCCACCCGACAGCTCCGCCGGCATCAGCGCCTGCGCCCCGCGCAAGCCCACCGCCTGCAGCTTCATCAGCACCAGATCGCGGATCATCGACTCGGGCAGATCGCTGTGCTCGCGCAGCGGAAAGGCCACGTTGTCGAACACCGACATGTCGGTAAACAACGCCCCGAACTGGAACAGCATGCCCATCCGGCGGCGCAGCGCGTAGAGACCGGCGGTGTCGAGCCGGGCGAGCGACTTGCCGGCCACGTCAAGCTCGCCGGCACTTGCCGTGAGCTGGCCGCCGATCAGACGCAACAGTGTTGTTTTTCCGCAACCACTGCCGCCCATGATGGCCACCACCTGACCACGATGGATGTCCAGATCAATGCCGCGCAACACCTCGCGCTCGCCATAGGCAAAGCGCACTCCGCGCAAACTGACCAGCGAATCCGCGCTTTGCTGGCTCACGAAAACCCCGACGTCCTTGAAAACGAAGCATTCTAGCAGAGCCTCATGACGATGCCGTCAAGCGGTCGGGGTGCATCCCCCACCCGCCCGGCGTGATTCCGCTACACTGCGTGCTCCATCCCGAAACCCGCGCCATGTCGAACACGCCGACCCTGCTGATCGTCGATGACGATCCCTTGATCGTGGAAACGCTCAGCATGTTGCTGGCGCCGGATTTCGACATCGTTTCGGCGCCTTCGCGCACGCGCGCCGTCGACGCCATCCGCGCGCTGCCTGCACCGCCTCCGCTGGCCCTAGTGGACCTCGGCCTGCCGCCGATGCCGCACCGCCCGGACGAAGGCTTCGCGCTCATCGCCGACTTGCTGGCCCATTCCCCGAAGATGCGCATCATCGTGCTCTCCGGCCAGAGCGACAACAGCAACGCGCGCCGCGCACGCACCCTGGGCGCGCTCGAATTCATCGCCAAGCCGGCCGACCCGGAACACCTGCGCCGCGTGCTGGCCACCGCGCTGGGGCCCGCCGCGGAGCGCAACGGCGACCACCTGATCGGCACCAGCGAGGCCATGCAGGCGCTGCGCGATCGGGTCACCCAGTTCGCCGACGCTCCCTTTCCGGTCCTCATCGCCGGCGAATCCGGTGCCGGCAAGGAGCGCGTGGCACAAGGCCTGCACGCCGCCAGCCGGCGTCGCAGCGCCCCCTTCCTGACCCTCAACTGCGCCGCCATCGCCCCCACCCTGATCGAAGCGGCACTGTTCGGCCACACCCGCGGGGCCTTCACCGGCGCCACCGGCCAGCACGCCGGCTACTTCGAAGAGGCCACCGACGGCTGCCTGTTCCTCGACGAAATCGGCGAACTACCGCTCGAACTGCAGCCCAAGCTCCTGCGGGTGCTCGAAAACGGCGAATTCCAGCGCGTTGGCGAAACCCGCACCCGCTTCAGCCACGCCCGCATCCTCGCCGCCACCAACCGCGACCTGCCGGCCGAGATCCGCGCCGGGCGCTTTCGCGCCGACCTCTACCACCGCCTCAGCGTGTTCACCATCACCGTGCCGCCGCTGCGCCAGATGGGCGACGACCGGCTGCAACTGCTCGACCACTTCCGCGCCCGTTACGCGCACCAGACGGCGCGCAGCGCCTTCACGCTCTCCGCCGAAGCGCTCGCGCTGTGGCGCGGCTACCACTTCCCCGGCAACGTCCGCGAGCTCAAGAACATCGTCATCCGGCTGCAGACCAAGCACTTCGGCAACGAGGTCAGCGCCGCCCAGCTCGAAGACGAACTCGACCGCCGCGCCACCCTGCCAAGCGCCGCGCCCAGCCCCCCGCCCCCGGCGGTTGTCGACGACAGCGAAGTGCGCATCGCCGAGGCAATCGATGCCCTGCGCGGAGACGGCGCATTCAACCTCGACGACGCCCTGCGCGAACAGGAGCGCTGCTACGTCGAAGCCGCCCTCCAGCTTGCCGACGGCAACGTCAGCCGCGCCGCGCGGCTGCTGGGCATCAACCGCACCACGCTCTACAACCGCATGGAAGTCCTCGGCCTTCCGCGCACCACGCCGACCCCCGGCATCTAGGGCGGGCGGGCATGTATCTCGACCACTACGGCCTGCGCGAGGCGCCTTTCCGCCTCACCCCGCTGACCGACTTCTTCTTCACCGGCGCACGCCGCGGGGCCACCGTCGAGGCGGTGATCTACGCCGTGCTCCACGACGAAGGGATCATCCGCGTCAGCGGCGAGGTGGGCACCGGCAAGACCATGCTCAGCCGGGTGCTGATCGACCGCTTCCCCGACGACATCGACACCCTGTACTGCGCCAACCCGACCCTCGAACCGGAAGAACTGCTGCGCGCGCTGGCCACCGATCTGGGCCTGTCGCTGCCCGAGGCACGCGCCGGCGCGCTGCTCGGCGCCATTCAGACGGCGCTGATCGAGCGCCACGCCGCAGGCCGTCGGGTGGTCGTGCTGATCGACGAAGCGCACGCCATGCCCAAGGCCTCGCTGGAGCAGATCCGGCTCCTCTCCAATCTGGAGACCGGCCGCCACA
>JAGRFO010000023.1:0-1663 GCA_020446005.1 Rhodocyclaceae bacterium
GCACCTCGCGCGGCAGGCGCAGCAGAATGTAGCCGGCGCTGCCCGCGCCGTGCGCGGCGGCGGCGTCGAGCAGCGCCTCGATCTCGTGATCGTTCAGCGCCGGAATCAGCGGCGCGCACAGCACCCCCACCGGCACCCCGGCCTCGGCCAGCGCGCGCACCGTCTGCAGTCGCCGGGCGGGGCGTGCGGCGCGTGGTTCGAGCGTGCGCGCGAGCGCTGGCTGGAGGGTGGTGACCGACACCATCACCTTGACCAGCCGTTCGCGGGCGAGCTCGGCGAGCAGGTCGATGTCGCGTTCGATGAGCGCCGATTTGGTGATGATCGACACCGGATGATGGCTGTCACGCAACACGCGGAGGATTTCGCGGGTGAGCCCGAGCTGGCGTTCGACCGGCTGGTAGGCGTCGGTGTTGACGCCGAGCGCGATCGGCGCGCAGCGGTAGCGCGGGGCGGCCAGTTCGCGCCGCAGGGTGGCCGCCGCGTCGGGCTTGTAGCTCAGCCGGGTTTCGAAATCGAGCCCCGGCGAGAGTCCCAGCCAGGCGTGCGAGGGGCGCGCGAAGCAATACGCGCAGCCGTGTTCGCAGCCGCGATAGGGGTTGATCGAGCGATCGAAGGGGATGTCGGGCGACTGGTTGTAGGTGATGACCGTGCGCGCGCTGTCGATGCTCAAGGTGGTGGCGGGCGCGGGGGCGTCGTCGGCGCCGTCCCAGCCGTCGTCGAAGGGTTCGCGCTGCCAGTCGAGAAAGCGGCTGTCGAGGTCGAGATTGCTGCCGCGGCCCTTGGGCACCGCCTCGCTCACCGGGGGCGTGTCCAGCCGATCTCGCGCGCGGTGAGTGCGCCGACGCGGGTGTGGCGCAGGTGGGCGGGGATGTCTGCCAGGGTGGCGCTGCGCGGGATGCGTCCGCCCATGATCTCGGCCTGCGTCTGCGGGTAGCGCGGGTTGCGGTCGGGCTCGGCGTAGCCGTCGGGAAAGCGCGGTTGCAGGGAGGCCGGGTCGTATTTGTCGGTCGCTCCGAGGGTGTGCAGCATCTCGTGCGCGATCACCACCAGGTTGCTGCCGTGTTCGTGGCGCGTGGCGAACACGTTGGCCAGCCCGAGCAGGCCTTTTTCGAGGCCGACCGAGTGCTGCACGGCGGGGCTGATCGCCGGGTCATGGTATTGCACGAACAGGCGGATGTCGGGGCGCGGACCCGGCGCGTCATCATGCTGCCAGGCCCAGTAGCGCATGTGCAGGCTCCAGGCGATGGCCTCGAGCATCGACGGATTTGGCGGTGGGGCCGGCGGTCGGGCGTCGAGGGGCGGGGCGAGCTGCACGCGCAGCGGTCGCAGGAGCGTGACGTCGTAAGCCTTGGCATGGGTCTCCAGCCAGTCGGCGATCGGTGCGAAGTCGTCGGTGCTCAGGCTGTCGATGTAGCGCGCGGTGGCCGGACGGCCGTCGGCGTTGATCGGGTAGAGCGTGACGTGCAGGGTGTGTTCCCACGCGGTGGCGCGCGACTGGGCGCGCCAGTGGGTCAGCGCGACGGTGGCCAGCGCGATCAGCAGCAGCGCGATGCGCAGCGTGCGCCACATGGCCTTATTCCGCGCGCGTGCTTGCGTCGAGCTGGCTGGCGCTCAGCTCCGGCGGCGGGCTGTAGCGCCACTGCTGCCAGGCCTTGAGCACCAG
>JAGRFO010000023.1:1793-2042 GCA_020446005.1 Rhodocyclaceae bacterium
TTGCCGCGCCCGTCGTCGAGCAGTTCCGACCAGAAGGGCATGACCTGCATGTAGCCGCGCGCGCCGGCCGACGAGACGGCGTATTTGCGGAAGTTGCTCTCGACCTGGATCAGCCCGAGCACCAGTTGCGGGTCGAGCCCGGCGCGGGTGGCTTCGTAGTGCACCGAGCTGAGCAGGTCGCGGCGGTAGCGCGGGTCGGCGATGCGTTTGGCGAGGCGCGCGCTCATCTCGTCGAGCCAGTGCTGGCGC
>JAGRFO010000221.1 GCA_020446005.1 Rhodocyclaceae bacterium
ATGATCTTGCCGTTGCCGCGCACCGGGCCGTCGAGACGCTGCAGGTTGCAGTTGATGACGAAGATCAGGTTGTCGAGCTTTTCGCGTGCAGCCATGCCGATGGCGCCGAGGGATTCGACCTCGTCGGTCTCGCCATCACCGAGGAAGGCCCACACCTTGCGTTGCTCGGCTTTCTTGGCGTCGATCAGGTCGCGGCTGGCGAGGTACTTCATGAAGCGCGCGGAGTAGATCGCGCACAGCGGGCCCAGGCCCATCGACACGGTGGGGAACTGCCAGAAGTCCGGCATCAGCCACGGGTGCGGGTAGGAGGAGATGCCCTTGCCGTCGACTTCCTGACGGTAGTTGTCCATCTGCTCGTCGGTCAGCCGGCCGAGCATGTAGGCGCGGGAGTAGACGCCCGGGACCGAGTGGCCCTGGAAGTAGATCAGGTCGCCGCCGGTTTCGTGGTCGATCGCTTTCCAGAAATGGGAGAAGCCCACGTCGTAGAGGGCGGCGGAGGAGGCGAAGGAGGCAATGTGACCGCCGACGTTGGTGTGCTTGTTGGCGCGCACCACCATGGCCATGGCGTTCCAGCGGATATACGAGTGGAGCTTGATCTCCATGTCCGCGTCGCCGGGGTATTTGGGCTGCTGTTCGGTGGGGATGGTGTTGATGTATTGCGTGGTGGCGGAGTAGGGGATGTTGATCCCTTCTTCGCGGCCTTCCTCGATCAGCTTTTCGATCAGGAAATGGGCCCGCTCCGGTCCCGCATTGGCAATGACGCCATCAAGCGCCTCGACCCACTCCTGGGTCTCCTGTGCGTCCGAATCCGGTTGCGCACTGGCATTGGTTGTCGTGGTCATACTTTTCTCCTCTCCTCGTGAAGGCTGTGAATACTTTCATGCGTTCGAACGAATACGGCCGAGTGGACGCCACTGCACCGGCACCACCGGCTACGTTTCGCATAATAAAACGCTATTTCAGATCGTACAATAAGTGTAAACCGAATATCACGGGCCCCTGTGTTGCGGCGAATGGAGCCGGCGCCCTGTGGAAGCGCCGGCGCGGGTGACTGCACGTGTCCGGTCCGGCCCGTTGTCGGGCCAGTGATTTTTATCGTGGATGCTGCAACGCGCGGGCGATGGTGACTGCCGCGCGTCCAATGGCCGACCCGCGCCGGCGAGACCGGTGCGCATCGGACGATTGATCGGGGTAGGCAAAATGCGGCCGTGCGCATGGCGCGCAGGCGAAGGGGCGAGAGAAAAAAACCGGCCGGGAGGGGGGGAGGGAGAAACCCCCCGGCCGATCGTGAAATGGGCTCAGGTGTGGAGCTCATTGGCTTACGGCTCGAATACGGTCACGCTCGTAAGCGAAAACCACCTGGCCGTTTCTTACTTCGCCCATGAAGGGGACCGATGTGTCGTCGATCGCTTCGTGGTCGTCTCTGGAGAACGGGCGTTCGTAGGTCGCAACGACCCCGACAACCCGCTCTTCAAGATGTTCAAGCGCCTCGCGGATTTGTTCGCCACCGGTGTCGCCCGCCTGACGAATCGCCGCCGCAAGCACTAGCATCGAATCATACCCTTGCGCGGCGGCAGGCGGTACCGGAATCCGTTCGCTACCGTATGTTTTCTGGTATCGGTTGAGGAAGGCGTTGCGACGCGGCGAGGTGTCCTCGGCGATGTAGGTCTGCGGCATGCGTGCGCCTTCTGCATTGGGGCCGGCACGGTCGATGAAATTGGACATTCCCAAGGTCCAGCTTCCGATCAGCGGGACACGCCAGCCTACCACTGTCATCGCGTTTGCGATATGTGCCAGTTCGGGTCCGATGCCGTAGGTCAGGATGACTTCGGCGCCGGCCTCGCGAGCGCGACGCAGATGCGAGGTCATGTCCACGTCGCGCAGGTTGAAGCGCTCGACAATGACAGGCCCGATCCCGCGGGTGGCCAACGCGTGCACCAGATCGAGCTTGCCGAGCTGGCCGTAGTTGGTGGCGTCGTGAAAAACGGCGATCCGCTTGAAGCCGCGCCGATCAACCGCTTCCTCGACAATCATCGCGGCCTGGATGATGTCGCTGGCCGACATGCGGAAGACGTAATTGTCCGGGTAGCGCGGCGGGCGGAACTGCTTGGTCACCAGCGAGCCGGTCGCCACGCTGGTGATGACCGGCTTGCGCGCTTGCTGGTAAATTCGCTGGGCAGCCAGCGCAACGCCGGTATTGACGATCCCCAGCCCGGCCACGACCTGTTCCTTTTCCACCAGTTCCTCTATGACTTGTGCGCCGCGTTCGTTGCGCGCCTCGTCGTCGCGCTCCACCAGCTCGACCGGCCGGCCGAGCAGCCCCCCTGCGGCGTTGATTTCCTCTACCGCGAGACGGATTCCGTTGCGCATCGACAGACCCATCGGCGCCGAGCCGCCGGTGAAGGGCCCGGACACGCCGATCCGGATCGGCTCTGCGCTCCAGGCGGTCGCCATGGTCGTCCAGCACAGGAGCGTGATCAGCCATCCGCGCACACCGGGTCTCCTCCCTTTTGGGTGCAATGTAAGGCGCGTCACAGGCCGGAAACATTAGCGAAAACCCGTAGCAGCAAAATGGAAAATATTGTTTTGGCATGATGCGTTGCGGCATTTTGGCGCTAGGGAATCACCCGATGCCGGCCGGCGGATTTGGCGGACAGAATAGCAGCGAGTCACACTGACAGCAGCGTGTGAGAGAGACGGAAAGCGAATCACCCTCATGGCCAACGAAACACCTGCAGCAACGCGCGCCCAGGCGCGCACCACGCTTTACTGGACCGCGCCCTACGTGGCGGTGGTCGTTTTCGCGCTCACCATGCTGGCGCTGGTGTGGGTATTGCAGCGCCAGGAGGGCGAGGTGCAGCGCAACGCAATTGCGCGTGACGTGCAATGGGCCGAGCAGACCATGCGCCTGCACATGCAGGGCACGGAGGAGTTCCTGACCCAGCTCTCGCGCGACCTGGCCGCCGGCGTGCTGGATCTTGACGCCTTCCAGGTGCGCGCCAACCAGCACATCGCCAACAACCCGCAGCTGGTCAACATCGTCTGGGTCGAACCCGGCGAGACGGTGCGCTGGAGCGCCCCTTTCGACACCACCGACTGGCTGGCCGGCGATGTGCTCACCAGCCTGCAGACCGTGCCTTTCTTCCGCGCCCGCGACATCGGCCGGGCCACCTACAGCGAGGCCTACGTCAATGCGCGCAAGGAGGCGGTGCTGGAGATGTACGTGCCAGTGCGGCACGGGGCGCGCTTCATGGGCGCGATCGTGGGGGTGTATTCCATCGAGCGCATCGTCCATCACCTGGTGCCGGACTGGTTTTCGGAGAAGTACAGCCTGTCGCTGACCGGTCCGCGCGGCGATCTGCTGGCCGCCAATTCCTCGGTCGCGCCGGTGGACGAGAGCATCTCCTACGCCATCGCGCTCGACCCGCCGGGCAACGGGCTGTCGCTGCGCGCGATCGCGTTCCGGGCGGTCGGAGAGATTCCGCGGGCGCTGCCGATGGCGCTGATCGTCGGGTTGTCGGTGTTCGTGCTGTGGAGCATGTGGTTGCTGCGTGCCCACATGCAGCGCCGGGTGCGGGTCGAGAAAGAGCGCGATCGGCTGTTCAACCTGTCGCTCGACATCCTCAGCATCGTCGGCGCGGACGGCACCTTCCGCCGCTGCAATCCGGCCTTCGAGCGCCTGCTCGGCTATCCCGCGGCGCTGATGCCCGGGCGGCCACTGCTCGATTTCGTGCACGACGACGACATCGTGGTGACCATCGAACAATTGCGCGAGCTGGCCGCCGGCCGTCCGGTCTCCTTCGAGAACCGCTGTCGCTGCGCCGACGGGCACTACAAATGGCTGGTGTGGAGCATCAACCCGGTGCCCGAGGAAAAACTGTTCTACGCCGTGGCGCACGACATCACCGGACGCAAGGCCACCGAAGAAGCCCTGCGCGCCGAGTCCGCCTTCCGCCGGGCGATGGAGGAGTCGGTGATCACCGGCTTGCGCGCGATCGACCTCTCCGGGCGGATCATCTACGTCAATTCGGCGTTCTGCCGGCTGGTGGACCTGAGTGCCGACGAGCTGGTCGGGGCCGAACCGCCGTTCCCCTACTGGCCGGAGGAGAGCATGGCGGTGTGCCAGCACAACCTCGAACTGACGCTGGCCGGTCACGCCCCGCCGGGCGGTTTCGAGATGCGCGTGCTGCGCAAGAACGGCGAACGGCTGGACGCGCGCTTCTATCTCTCGCCGCTGATCGACGGCACCGGCAAGCAGACCGGCTGGATGGCGTCGGTGACCGACATCACCGAGCCCAAGCGGGTGCGCGCGGCGCTCGAAGCGGCGCATGCGCGCTTCGAGGCGGTGCTCGACGGGCTCGACGTGGCGGTGTTCGTGGCCGACGCCCAAAGCGACGAAATCCTCTACGCCAACCGTGCTTTCCAGGTGCTGCACGGCTTCGACACCGTTGGCCGCTCGGCCCGCAAGGTGGCCGATCCGCAGCCCGAACTGGGCGACTACCGCATCGATCCGCGCCGCCTCAACGCCGCCGACGTGCCCAAGGAATTGTTCGACGGCGAGTTGCGCCACGTGCTGTCCGGACGCTGGTATCACGTCCGCGAGCAGGCCACCCACTGGGTCGATGGCCGGGTGGTGCGGATGGGGGTGTCCACCGACATCACCGACCGGCGCCACATGGAAGAGATGTCGCGCCAGCACGAGGAGCGCCTGCAGCGCACCGCGCGGCTGGTCACCATGGGCGAGATGGCCTCCACCCTGGCGCACGAACTCAACCAGCCGCTGGCGGCGATTTCCAATTACGCGATGGGCTGCGTCAAGCGCCTGGAGACCGGCGACTACCGCCAGAGCGACCTGCTCGGCGCGATGCAGAAAGCCAGTTTTCAGGCTGAGCGGGCGGGCAAGATCATCCGCCGCATCCGCGACTTCGTGCGCAAGAGCGAGCCGCGCCGCGCCGCGGTGTCGCTCGAAGAGGTGGTCGAGGACGCGCTTGGCTTTGCCGAGATCGACGCGCGCAAGGGCGGGGTGCGCATCCGCAAGGAGATTGCTCCCGACCTGCCGGCGGTTTACGCTGATCGCATCATGATCGAGCAAGTGGTGCTCAACCTGGTCAAGAACGGAATCGACGCGATGGCCGAGGTGCCCGATACCCAGCGCAATCTCAACTTGTCGGCGCATCTGATCGACGGGATGGTCGAGGTGGCGGTGAGCGATTGCGGCCACGGCATTCAGGAGGAAGACGCCGAGCGGTTGTTCACCCCATTCTTCACCACCAAGGCCGAAGGCATGGGGATGGGCCTCAATATTTGCCGTTCGATCATCGAGTTTCACGACGGCCGCTTGTGGACCGAAAACAACCCCGGGGGCGGCACCGTGTTCCGCTTTACCCTGCCCATGGAGATCACCAGTGACCGCTCCGTCCGCCGCGCCTGAACAGACCGTCTACATCGTCGACGACGACGACGCCCTGCGCGATTCGCTGGTGTGGCTGCTCGAATCGAACGCCCACCGAGTCGAGCAGTTCGCCTCCGCCGAGGCCTTCCTCGCCGCGTTTCACGGCGACATGGCCGGTTGCGTGGTGCTCGATGTGCGCATGCCGGGCATGAGTGGGCTGGAGTTGTACGAACGCCTGCGCGAGCGCCACGCACGCATGCCGGTGGTGTTCATCACCGGCCATGGGGACGTGCAGATGGCGGTCTCGATGCTCAAGAAAGGGGCGGTCGATTTCATCGAAAAACCGTTCTCCGACCGCGACATGCTCAAACTCATCGACCAGTGTCTGGCCACCGAACGCGAGAACCGCGAGCGCCTGCGGCAGGACGCGGCGGTGCAGCGCCGGCTCGAACAGCTCACCAGCCGCGAGACCGAAGTGCTCGAACTGATCATCGCCGGGCGGCTCAACAAGCAGATTGCCGACGATCTGGGGATCAGCATCAAGACCGTCGAAGTGCATCGCGCGCGGGTGATGGAAAAGATGGAGGTGCGCTCGCTCGCCGAGCTGGTGCAGTCAGTGATGACCTGCGAGCGCGCGCGCGACCGTTTCTCCTGAGTTGCCGCCCGTCGCGGCAGCGCGGGTGAGGGACGGTGGATGTCGCGCCCGGCCCTGATCCTGCGCTAGAATCGCGGGTTTTCTGCGAGGCGAGTCACGATGTCTGCACGCATTCTCGACGGTAACGCACTGTCCGCCGATGTCCGCGCCCAACTGGCGGTTGACGTCGCGGCGATCAAGGCGCGCGGCGTGACCCCCTGCCTGGCGGTGATCCTGGTGGGCGACAACCCCGCCTCGGCGGTCTATGTGCGCAACAAGGTGGCCGGCTGCGAAAAGGCCGGCATGCGCTCGCTCAAGTTCGATTACCCCGCCGACGCAGCCCCCAAGGCGGTGCTCGACAAGATCGCCGAACTCAACGCCGATCCCAGCGTGCACGGCATCTTGGTGCAGCTGCCGCTGCCGCCGCAGTTCGACGAAAAAACCATCCTCGAAGCCATCGCAGTGGGCAAGGATGTGGACGGCTTTCATGCCGAGAACGTCGGCCGTCTGTCGCAGGGCCAGCGCGCCTTTTTCCCGTGCACCCCGCATGGCGTGATGAAGCTGCTCGCCGCCGGCGATGTCGAGGTCTGCGGCGCCGACGCGGTGGTCATCGGCCGCTCCAACATCGTCGGCAAGCCGATGGCGATGCTCCTCACCCAGGCCGGCGCCACCGTCACCGTGTGTCATTCCCAGACCCGCGATCTGGCCGCCCACACCCGCCGCGCCGACATCCTCATCGTCGCCATCGGCCGGCCGCTGTTCATCACCGGGGAGATGGTCAAGCCGGGGGCGGCGGTCATCGACGTGGGCATGAACCGCATTCCCGCCGGTCAGCCCGACGCGGGCAAGCTGTGCGGCGACGTCGATTTTGCCTCGGCCCGCGAAGTGGCCGGTGCGATCACCCCGGTGCCCGGCGGCGTCGGCCCGATGACCATCACCATGCTGCTGGCCAACACGCTGGAGTCGGCGCAGCGCGTGGCCAACACCCAGGGAGCGTAGCGCGATGAAAGAAACCAAGGAACTGGTCGGCATCATCATGGGCTCGAACTCGGACTGGCCCACCATGCAGGCCGCCGCGAAGGTGCTGGAAAAATTCGGCGTGCCCTACGACGCGCGGGTGGTGTCGGCCCACCGAACCCCCGACCTGATGTTCGCCTACGCCGAAGGCGCGCGCGAACGCGGCCTCAAGGCGATCATCGCCGGCGCCGGCGG
>JAGRFO010000024.1 GCA_020446005.1 Rhodocyclaceae bacterium
ACTGGAGCGGACGTCCAATCCGGCGCACTAAATCTCCTCGACGACGACGCCGGTGCCGTAGGCCAGCACCTCCGTGACGCCGGCGTTGATTTCATTGGCATCGTAGCGCATGCCGACGACAGCGTTGGCGCCGAGCAGTCGCGCGTTCTCGACCAGAAGATCGTGCGCCTCCTGACGCGCCTCCTCGGCCAGCCGCGTATAGATCGTGATGTTGCCGCCCCTCATGGTCTGAAGGAATGCGCCCAGCCCGGCCACGACATTGCGCGACCGGACCGTGACGCCACGCACCAGCCCGACGTGTCGCACGATCCGATATCCGGATATTTCAGGGGTGGTCGCAATGAGCATGCGGCAGCTCCGAAAGCGAAGGGACGACCTGCCCGCCGGGCAAACACCGGATCGCGCCCGAGATGGCAGTCCGGGCATTCATATCCTGCCTGTCGCCCCGAAGCGCGCTTTCATTTGCGCAGCCGGTGCCCGCCCGCATGCCTCACATGCGACCGCTACGCACGTCCTCCTCCGGGCTGGCGCTGATCTTGTGGATGGCAAGATCGGCGCCCTCGCGCTCCTCGTCCGGCGAGAGGCGGAAGCCGAGGGCGAGGTCGACGGCCGAATAGACGACGAAACCGGCGGCAAAGCCGAAACCGGCGCCCAGCACGCTGCCGAAGAACTGCGAAGCGAAGGTCACGCCGCCCAGTCCGCCGAGTGCCTCGAGGCCGAAGATGCCACACGCGATGCCTCCCCACAGGCCGCACAAGCCATGCAAGGGCCACACGCCCAGCACGTCGTCGATCTGCCAGCGGTTGGTCAGCACCTGGAACATCTGGACGAAAATGAAGCCCGCGACGCCGCCCACGACCAGGGCGCCCAGCGGATGCATGACATCTGACCCCGCGCAGACGGCCACGAGCCCCGCAAGGGCGCCGTTGTGCACGAAACCGGGGTCGTTCTTGCCCATCACCAGCGCCGCCAGCGTGCCGCCGACCATCGCCATCAGCGAATTGACCGCCACCAGTCCGCTGATGCCTTCGAGGGTCTGCGCGCTCATCACGTTGAAACCGAACCAGCCGACCGTCAGAATCCACGCCCCCAGCGCCAGAAACGGAATGCTGGAGGGCGGATGGGCGGCAATCGCGCCGGCCTTGGTGTAGCGACCGCGCCGCGCGCCGAGCAGCAGCACCGCCGCCAGCGCGATCCAGCCGCCCACCGCATGCACCACCACGCTGCCGGCGAAGTCATGAAAGCTCGCTCCGAAGCTGGCTTCGAGCCAACCCTGGAAGCCGAAGTTGCCGTTCCAGATGATGCCTTCGAAGAAGGGATAGATCAGCCCCACCAGCAGCGCGGTGGCCGCCAGCTGGGGATAGAAGCGCGCGCGCTCGGCGATGCCACCGGAGATGATCGCCGGAATGGCGGCGGCAAAAGTCAGCAAAAAGAAGAATTTGACCAGGTCGTAACCGTTCTTGGCGGTCAGCGCGGCGGCGCCGTCGAAGAAATTCACGCCATAGGCGATGGCGTAGCCGACGAAGAAATAGGCCAGCGTGGACACCGAAAAATCCACCAGAATCTTGACCAGCGCGTTGACCTGATTCTTCTTGCGCACCGTGCCAACTTCCAGAAACGCGAAGCCGGCATGCATGGCCAGCACCATGATCGCGCCCAAGAGGACGAAAAGGACATCGCTGGATGTCTTGAACTGCTCCATTGGAATACTCCCGTTTGCACAATGGCGGAGCATTTAGCAGTTCATGTGCCAAGGACCGTGTGACTTATTTTTCAACAGCTTACGGAAAACAAGCGCATCAACCAGGAGCACAAAAACACCATAACAGTGCATGTATCAGAGCCAATGCACTCATATGGCGCACAGATTCACCCCGTGCGCCTCATTGCGGTGCCCAGCCACTCGGCAGCAGCACCCACATGGCGCCGTCCTGCCGCATTCGCCCGGCCAGCGCGCCGGCGGTGTCGCCAAAGCCCCAGAAATAGTCGGCCCGCACCCCGCCCTTGATCGCGCCGCCGGTGTCCTGTGCCATCACCAGCCGGCGCAGCGGGGTCGCGCTGTTGGGCAGGGTGGTGGCAATGAACACCGGCGCGCCGAGCGGGACCGCGGCGGGGTCGACGGCGATGCTGCGCTCGGCAACCAGCGGCACGCCCAGCGCGCCGATCGGCCCTTCGTCGTTGGCCGGCAGGATGCGGAAGAAGACGTAGCTCGGGTTCTGGTCGAGCAGTTCGCGCAAGCGCGCCGGATGGGCCTGCGCCCAGCGCTGGATACCCTGCATCGACGCCTCCGACAAGGGCATTTCGCCCTGTTCGACCAGCCAGCGGCCGATCGACACGTAGGGGTGACCGTTGTGGTCGGCGTAGCCAATGCGCAGAAAACGGCCGTCGGGCAGGGCGATGCGGCCCGAGCCCTGCACCTGCAGGAAGAACAGCGCGATCGGATCGTCCGCCCAGGCCAGCACTGGCGCGGCAAAACGCGCACCCAGCGCGGCCACTTCAGCGCGGGTGAAATAAGGCGTCACCCGGTTGCCGTCGAGCCGACCGCGCAGGCGCATGCCCTTCAGCTCGGGGCGCGCGTCCGCGATATCGACAGTGATGAGGTCGGGCGGCACGCCGTGGATCGGCCATGCGCTGCGCGCCGAGCGGGTCAGGCTGCCGCGGATCAGCGGCTCGTAGTAACCGGTGACCATGCCCTGCGCGCTGCCATCGGCGTTACGCACCTGCCAAGGCTGGAAGTAGCGCTCGAAATAGGCGCGCACCGTGGCTCGCGCGGGGGACGCGCCAAGCACCTTGGCGGCGGCGCAGACCGGCTGCCAGCGCGGCTCGTCGCGCAACGCCTGGCATGAACGCAGCAGCGCCGGCCACGCCGCCTCGACC
>JAGRFO010000222.1 GCA_020446005.1 Rhodocyclaceae bacterium
TCACCAGCGGCCGGCCGCCGAAATTGCGCCCGAAGTTGCTCTCCACCCCCCACACCGCGACCACCGTCTCGGCATCCACGCCATACTCGGCGGCCACCTTGTCGAGCACCGCGCGCCACTCGGCGAGCATGGCGCGGCCGTCGTCGATGCGCTCCTCGTCCACCAGCGCGGCGAGGTAATCCCAGATCGGGGTGACGAACTCGGGCTGCCGGTCGAGCGCTTCGAGCACCGTCGGATCGAGCGCGACGCCGGCGGTGAAACGGTCGAAGGCCGAGAGGCTGACCTCGCGCGCGGGCGCCTCGGCGCGCAGGCGCGCGAGACAGGCGTCGAAGTCGGCATCGGCGTGGATGGCCGGCGCGGCGACCAGCAGGAGCACGAACGGGAGCAGTTTTTTCATGGCGCACATTCTAGGCGCGCTCACACGCGCCGCGCAGCCGGCGTTACAAAGGCTCACGTGCGCATTCGGCCGCCCCTCCGATCCTGTGCCCCCCAAGGCGATCGGGGGAAGGCCATGGACCCAAAAAACAACACCCGACATCCGGAGATGTCGGGTGTGTCACAGCCGGTCAGTGGTGTGGCCTGCCTGGCAGACCCCACCGGGCGAACCGACTTAAGCCGCCGTCCAGCGACGACGCAGGGTCGCCGCGAGGCCCAGCAGGCCAAGACCCAGCAGCGGCAGGCTGCCCGGCTCAGGAACGTTGTTGTCGCAGGCGGGGGCACCCGGCTGACCACAACCCAGCACTTCACCGGTAATGGTGAAAATGCCATCCATGTTGGGGTTGCCAAGAGACCATTCGGCCGACGGGTTGGCAATCGGCGTCCAGCTGAACTGGTAATCGCCCGGGTTCAGACCAGTGAACAGGGCGCCCTGCCAGTGGTCAACCCCACCAAAACACACCGGATCGGTACCCACCAGCGGCTGCGTGGCCGGGTTGGGGAACGGGCTGCAGGTCGTGAAGAAGTTGGTGACCCCATCGACCAACCCGGCCGGCTTACCAGCAATACCGCCCATGCCAGCACCCGCGCCCAGCGTGAACGGTACCGTGGTAGAGGCGAACGGGTTGCCGTTCACACCCACCAGATTCATGCTGCCTTCAAGGTGGTGGCCACCGTGGCTGTAGGTGCCCAGCCAGACGATGACCGAGCCCGGCGTGCCACCGTACTCGTAACCAATCGAAGTGGCGTGTGCGGCGGCCCGCTCGGCAACCGTGGCGGTTCCCAGCACGGTCAGCGCCAAGGCAATGACTTTAAGTTTGGACATGTGAATTTCCCCTGCAAATCAAGTAAAACGGTATAGGTTTCTGCAGCAGCCCCGTCGCAGATTCCGTGCCACATCTACAACTATCTGTTTTTATTGAACAAACAAGCCCCCCCAAGGACGACGGCGCGGCAACTGTAAAATTTATCGACGCCAGAATGAGGCCGCTTCGGCAGCGGTTCTGGCACAACAAACCGTTACGACAAACTCACCGCGCGTGCCCCTCATTCATCACCGGGCGCACCATCGTCTATCAATGGCAACCACCTCCCCCGCCAGGGATGAGCGCCACGCAAGCCATACCCTTAAAAACAAACACCCGACATCCGGAGATGTCGGGTGCGTCGTGACGAGGTGTTGCACACGCAGCGAACGTACTGCGTGCACTCACCCCACAGCGGTCAGGCCCGGCGCAGGCTGCGCCCAATCAGACCCGCCACCGCCGTCAGAACCAGTGCAAGGGAGCCCGGCTCAGGGATGGTCGGGGGCGTGGTTGGGTCCCCAATGGCTGCGGAAAAACTGGCGTCGAGCACCGAGTCACCATCAAACACCAGCACGCCACCGCTCGTGATGACATCTTCACCAAGCCATTGCAGCAAATTCGCGGTGCCGGCGATAGGGCCAATGTCCGACATCCGGTCCCAACCACCGATGGCCACGTCATTCGGACCGTTGTAAAGGTCGGAACCGAGTGAACCGCCCCGCGAGAATCCGACGATATTGTTATTCACGAACGTGCGGGTGAGCGTGACGAAATCGAAGGTGCCCAGACCATTGATCTCGATGGACGCCGACACATGGTCGAGATAATTGCAAGTGGAGCCGCCGCAGGAGGCCCAGTTATCGGTGTCCGCGGTCGCCGTGATCGTAAAACCGGTGTTAGCAAAAGCACTGCCTGCCAGCGTGCCCCCACCACTGCCGGCGTGGGTAAAAGTGATCGGAACGGCCAGCGCGTGCGTCGACAATGCGACCAGACCGGCGAATGCAATGAGAGACATCGAACGCTTCATCAAAGGTGCTCCTTGTTTTTTTGTGAATACAAACAACACATTAATGCAAGCAAAATCCAGGCCGATCAAAAACACTCAATGCTTTCAATATGTTGCATGGGCACCCAAAAAGAGCGGGTAGCTTGATGTAAATAATTCCGACAGCTTTCGGTTGCCGCCACCGCCCCCCTCAATGCGCCTCATCCCAGTTCGCCCCATCCCCTACCTCCGCCACCAGCGGCACGGAGAGCTTGGCGACACCGGCCATGAGCATCGGCAAGCGTTCGCGCACCCGCGACAACTCATCACCCGGCACTTCCAGCACCAGTTCGTCGTGCACCTGCAGGATCAGCTTTGATTTGAGCTGTTCTTTCCTGAGCCAGGCCGAGACGGCGATCATGGCCTTTTTGATGAGGTCGGCGGCGGTGCCTTGCATGGGAGCGTTGATGGCGGCGCGTTCGGCCCCCTGCCGGCGACCGGCGTGGCTGGCGCGGATGTCGGGCAGATGGAGGCGGCGGCCGAAGACGGTTTCCACGTAGCCCTTGTCGCTGGCGTCGGCGCGGGTGCGGGCCATGTAGTCGGCCACGCCGGGGTAGCGGGCGAAGTAGCGATCGATGTAGCTGGCGGCGGCGCTGCGGTCGATGCCGAGGTTCTTGGCCAGGCCGTGGGCGCTCATGCCGTAGATGAGGCCGAAGTTGATGACCTTGGCGTAGCGGCGCTGTTCGCTGCCCACTTCGAGCGGGGTGAGGGCGAAGATTTCGGCGGCGGTGGCGCGGTGCACGTCCTCGCCCTCGGCAAACGCTTTGCGCAAGCCCTTGTCGCCCGACAGGTGCGCCATGATGCGCAGCTCGATCTGCGAGTAGTCGGCGCTGACGATGCGGTGGCCCTTGGGCGCGATGAAGGCGGCGCGGATGCGGCGGCCCTCTTCGGTGCGGATGGGAATGTTCTGCAGGTTGGGGTCGGAGCTGGCGAGCCGGCCGGTGACCGCCACCGCCTGCGAGAAGCTGGTGTGCACCCGGCCGGTCTTTCGATTGACCATCAGCGGCAGCTTGTCGGTGTAGGTGCTCTTGAGCTTGGCGAGGCTGCGGTAGTCGAGCAGCAGCTTGGGCAGCGGATAGTCTTCGGCGAGCTTCTGCAGCACTTCTTCATCCGTCGAGGGCTGGCCGGTGGCGGTCTTCTTGACGATGGGCAGTTCGAGCTTGCCGAACAGCAATTCGCCGAGCTGCTTGGGCGAGTTGAGGTTGAAGGGTTGACCGGCGAGCGCGTGGGCCTCGGCCTCGAGCGCGACCAAGCGGCGGCCGAGTTCCTCGCTGTGCTGGGCGAGCAGAAAGTCGTCGATCAGCACGCCGTTGCGCTCCATCTCGAACAGCACCGCCATGCTCGGCAGCTCGATGTCGCGATAGAGCGCGTCGAGGGCGGGCTCGGCGGCAAGCTGGCCAGCGAAGTACTGCTGCAGGCGCAGGGTGATGTCGGCGTCCTCGGCGGCATACTCGCTGGCCTGCTCGATGGCCACTTCGTCGAAGCCGATCTGCCTGGCGCCCTTGCCGCACAGCGCGGTGTAGGGGATGGTCTCCAGCCCGAGGTGGCGCAGGGCGAGGCTGTCCATGTCGTGCGGCCGGTCGCTCTCCAGCACGTAGGAGGCGAGCAGGGTGTCGTCGGCGATGCCGCGCAGGCGCACGCCGTGGTTGGCCAGCACGTGGGTGTCGTACTTGAGGTTCTGGCCGACCTTTTTGTACTTGTCGCTCTCCAGCCAGGGGCGCAGGGCGAGCAGCACCGCGTCGAGGCCGAGCTGGTCGGGCGCGCCGGCGTAGCGGTGGGCGATGGGCACATAGGCGGCGCCACCGCCCGGCACGGCGAAGGACAGGCCGACCAGGGTGGCGGCCATCGGGTCGAGGCTGGTGGTTTCGGTGTCGAAGGCGGCGATCGGCGCGGTGCGCAGCTTGCGCACCCAGGCGGCCAGCGCGTCGGCGTCGAGCACGGTGTCGTAGCCCTGACGGTGCGCGGTCGGATCGGCAGGGCGCTCAACCGCGGCCGGCGTGGCGGCTTGAGCGGCTTCGGCCGGGGCGGGGGCATCGCCGGCCTGCTGCACCTCGCGCAGCCAGCTCTTGAATTCGAGGCGGGAGAACAGCTCGGCGAGCGTCTCGCGGTCTTCCTCGCGCGGGACGAGATCCGTCGGCCCGAGGCCGAGATCGAGGTCGGTGGCCACCGTCACCAGCTTGCGGCCCAGCGGAATGAAGTCCAGATGCCTGCGCAGGTTCTCGCCCACCTTGCCGCCCACCTCGTCGGCGCGGGCGACGATCTCGTCCAGCGAGCCGAACTGGGCGAGCCATTTCACCGCCGTCTTGGGGCCGCATTTGTCGACCCCCGGCACGTTGTCCACGGTGTCGCCGACCAGCGTCAGGTAATCGACGATGCGCTCGGGCGGCACGCCGAACTTGGCTTCCACCCCGGCCGGGTCGAGCACTTCGTTGCTCATGGTGTTGACCCAGCGCACCCGCGCGTCGACCAGTTGGGTGAGGTCCTTGTCGCCGGTGGAGATCACCACGTCCATGCCGGCCGCGCTGGCCTGTTTGGCCAGCGTGCCGATCACGTCGTCGGCCTCCACACCCTCGACCATCAACAACGGCCAGCCGCGCGCCTTGATGGCGGCGTGCAGCGGGGCGATCTGCGCCGCGAGATCTTCCGGCATGGGCGGGCGATGGGCCTTGTAGTCGGGGAACCAGTCGTCGCGAAAGGTCTTGCCCTTGGCGTCGAACACGCAGGCGCGGTAGTCCGCCTTGTGGTCGGCATCGAGCCGACGTAGCATGTTCAGCACCCCATACACCGCGCCGGTCGGCTCGCCGGCGGCGTTGCGCAGGTCGGGCAGGGCATGGAAGGCGCGGAACAGATAACTCGAACCATCGACGAGCAGCAGCGTGGGCATGGATTAGTGTCACCGACTTGTTGTAGAAGGTCGCCTCGCCCCCACCCACGGAGCATCACCACATGAACGCCAAGGACAAACTCCCCGCCGACCTGCCCAATGCCGCCGTGCCGCAGTACAACGCGCGCGAATCCTGGCGAATCTTCGGGATTATGGCAGAGTTCGTGGAGGCCACCGAACGGCTCAACGCGATCCGTCCGGCGGTCTCAATCTTCGGCAGCGCGCGCACGCCGGCCGACCATCCCTACTACCTGCTCACCGAACAGATCGCGCGCAAGCTGTCGGACGCCGGCTTTTCGGTCATCTCCGGCGGCGGCCCGGGGATCATGGAAGCCGCCAACAAGGGCGCCTTCTTCGGCAAGAGCCCGTCGATCGGGCTCAACATCCAGCTCCCGCACGAGCAGCAGTCCAACCCCTATCAGGACATCTCGCAGACCTTCCAGCACTTCTTCGCGCGCAAGTTCATGTTCGTCAAGTTCGCCGCGGCCTATGTGGTCATGCCGGGCGGCTTCGGCACCCTCGACGAGCTGCTCGAGGCGATGACCCTGATCCAGACCGGCAAGAGCCGCAGCATCCCCATCATCCTGGTGCACAAACCGTTCTGGGAGGGCCTGCTGGCGTGGTTCAGGGAGCGGCTGGTGAGCGACGCCATGATCAATCCGGAAGACCTCGATCTGGTCCAGCTCATCGACGACCCCGATCAGGTGGTCGAGGCGATCTTCAAGCATTACGAAACGCGCGGCTTCCTGCCCCTGCCCGAAGAGCACGAGCTGATGCTCAACCTGTGAGGCCGGCCCGCGCGAACTGCTAGAATCGCGCCATTCAAGGAGAATGTCATGCGCACCCCGCCGCTCCCCGCCCTGCTCGCCACCGCCCTGCTGGCGCTCAGCCTCAACGCCGCCGCCCAGGGGCGCCCGGCCAATCTCGAAGACGTGCCCGCCCCGCCGCCGCTGCCCGCCGGCGTGAGCAGCGAGGACTTCGAACCCGAGGTCACCATCATCAAGCGCGGGCAGGAGACGGTGGAAGAGTTCCGCGTGCACGGCAAGCTGTACATGGTCAAGGTCACGCCCGCCCACGGCAAACCCTATTACCTGGTCGATCGCAAGGGCGACGGGGTGTTCGAGCGCGACACCGGCGAGCGCCAGCTGAGCGTGCCGATGTGGGTCGTCAAGTCGTGGTAGGCCACGGCCGCTGATCCGGCGGGCCTTGTGGCCCGCCGCCGCCCATGTCCGTCTTCACTCCGGTCACCCCCGAGGCCCTCTCCGGCTGGCTGTCCAACTACGCCATCGGCCGGCTGGTCGAGCTGCGCGGCATCGCCGCCGGGGTGCAGAACAGCAACTTCTTCGTCACCACCAGCCTCGGCCGCTACGTGCTGACCCTGTTCGAGACCCTGCCGCGCGCCGAGTTGCCCTTCTATCTGCACCTGATGGCCCACCTCGCACGCCACGGCCTGCCGGTGCCGGCGCCGATCGCCGATCTCGACAACGAATACCTCGGCACCCTGTCGGGCAAGCCGGCGGTGCTGGTGCGCTGCCTGTCGGGCACCTCCGACATGACCCCCGACGCCGCGCGCTGCGCCAAGATGGGCACCATGCTGGCCGGGCTGCATCTGGCCGGCCAGCGCTTCGGCCGTCGCCAGCTCAATCCGCGCGGGCCGGCCTGGCGCGCGCTCACCGCGCAGGCGGTACGCCCCCATCTGTCGCCCGACGAACAGGATCTGCTCGACACCGAGATGGCCTTCCAAGCCGGCATCGACACCGCCCGCCTGCCCGAAGGGGTGATCCACGCCGACCTGTTTCGCGACAACCTGCTGTGGGACGGCGCCGAGGTGGGCGGGGTGATCGACTTCTACTTCGCCGGCAACGACGCGCTGCTGTTCGATCTGGCGGTCACCGTCAACGACTGGTGCAGCGCCGCCGACGGGGCGCTCGACGCGGCGCTGACCCGTGCGCTGCTGACCGGCTACCACCTCGAACGTCCGCTCACCACGGCCGAACACGCCGCCTGGCCGGCCATGCTGCGCGCCGCGGCGCTGCGCTTCTGGCTGTCGCGGGCGGAAGACTTCCACCTGCCGCGCGACGGCGAGATGGTGCAGGTCAAGGACCCGACGGTCTATCGCGACCTGCTGCGCCTGCGCATCGCCGCCGGCAGCGATGTGCCGTGGGTCGACTGATCCGCCCCGCGGCCTCACAATAAACGCCCCGAACACTGCCCTGCCCCAATGTCACAGACCGCCCTCCCCTCCGCCCGATCCGTGCCGGCCGGCCGCTGCCTCGACTGGCTCGGCGCCGGCTGGAACCTGTTCCTGCGCGACCCGCTGCGCTGGATGGCGGTGGCCGCGCTGA
>JAGRFO010000223.1 GCA_020446005.1 Rhodocyclaceae bacterium
TTGAGCGGCTCGACGACGCGGATCATACGTTTTCGTCCGCGCCGTGGCGCGATCAGGTCGCGCGGCTGACCGAGCGGTGGGTGCGCGCGGTCAGGGCGCCTGCAGAAGACCCGGTGCGATAGCGCGACAGCCTACCGACTCTTGATCATCGTCCCCACGCCGTGGTCGGTGAGGATCTCCAGCAGCAGGCAGTGTTCCACCCGTCCGTCGATGATGTGCACCGAATTGACGCCGCTGCGGGCGGCGTCGAGGGCTGAGCCGATTTTGGGGAGCATGCCGCCGGAGAGGGTGCCGTCTTCGACCAGGGTGTCGATGTCCTTTGGGGTGAGGCCGGTGAGCAGTTTGCCGTTTTCGTCGAGCACGCCGGGGGTGTTGGTGAGCAGGACGAGTTTTTCGGCTTTGAGGATTTCGGCGAGCTTGCCGGCGACGACGTCGGCGTTGATGTTGTAGGTCTCGCCGTCATCGCCGACCCCGATTGGGGCGATGACGGGGATGAAGTCGCCCTGGTCAAGGAAGGAGATCAGGCTGGGATCGACCTGGGTGATTTCGCCCACCTGGCCGATGTCCACCACGTCGCCCAGCGGGGCGTCCTTTTTCTGCATGAGCAGTTTCTTGGCGCGGATGAAGCGCGCGTCCTTGCCGGTCAGGCCGACCGCTTTGCCGCCGTGCTGGTTGATGAGGTTGACGATTTCCTTGTTGACCTGGCCGCCGAGCACCATCTCGACCACTTCCATGGTTTCGGCGTCGGTGACGCGCATGCCCTGGATGAATTCGCCTTTCTTGCCGACGCGCTGAAGCAGGTTTTCGATCTGGGGGCCGCCGCCATGGACCACCACCGGGTTCAGGCCGACCAGTTTGAGCAGCACCACGTCCTGCGCGAAGCTGTCTTTGAGGTGCGGGTCGGTCATCGCATTGCCGCCGTATTTGATGACGATGGTCTTGTCGAAGAAGCGTTTGATGTAGGGCAGCGCTTCGGACAGGATGGCGGCCTTGCGGGCGGGGGATACGGTCTGGTGTGCGGTGTCTGCGCTCATTGCTTTTGCCCGGGTGGTGGGTGGCGGAGTGTTGATTCTAGCGGCTGTGCGGCGCTCGTGCACACGCGCGTGCGTGGATCATGGGCGCTGCAGCGCGCCGGGTTGCCACGTTTCAGGCGGGGTGAGCGGGAGCGTGGTGTGCGGCAGGGCAAAGCTGCGGGTGGGCGTCAAGTCGATCCCGCTCCAGTCGCCGGCCGGGGCGGTGTGTCCCCACAGGCGCGGGGTGTTTCGGAGTTGATAGTCGTGCCTCGCCGGGTCGGCAAGATCGCCGAGGCTGGCGGGCAGATTGCCGTCGTGCGGCGGCGGCACGGAGCTGTCGAATCGTCCGTGGCCGACAAGCAGATTGTTGCGCGCGACCACGCTGACGTTGGCGGCGCCCTGGCGGTGCCAGACGCGCAGGAACCAGCCGCTGGCCGGGAGCGGATTGACCAGCGTGTTGTGGCTGAGCGCGATGCTGTTGTCGGCCCAGTGGGTGCTCTCGGCGGCATAGCTGATCAAGGCGGAATTGGTGGTGCGCGGGCTTTGCGCGATGATGTTGCCGATGACGATGGCGGCGCCGCCGTCAGGGAATTCCAGCTCGTAGGCCGCCTCGCCGTCGGGGCCGTCGTCGAGCAGGTTGTATTCGATGCGGCTGCGCATGGCGCGCGACTTGATCAGGTGAGCGTGGTAGCCGCCGCTGAAGCGGCTGCCGCGCACAACCACCTCGCCAATTCGGCCGACATAGAGCAAATGGTGCAAGGCACCGGGATGCTTCGGTGCGGCGCCAAACTCGCTGTCTTCGATGTGCAGCGAGGCAGCGGGGTTGTTGCTGGCGAGGATGCCGTTTTCGTTGTCGAAGAACCGGGTGTTGCGCAGATGCAGGGTGCCGCGTTCGAAGCGGATGCCGGCGCCGTTCAGGTCGGGGACGCGGGCCCCGCGGAATTCGATGTTCTCGACGCGGATCGCGCCGCCGCGGATGACCCAGATCGCCTTGTCTCCGGCAGACGCGCCGTCGGCCTCCAGCACCGCCCCGCGACCGAGTCCGCGAATCGTGAGCTGGTCTTGCGTCCACACCGCCACGTCGCCACGGTAGATGCCGGCGGCGATCTCAACCGTGTCGCCGTCCTTGGCCACCCGCGCGGCTTGGGCGATGCGGGTGAGCGTTTCGCCGGGGCCGACGCGCCAGGTGTCGGCGTGTGCGCTGGGCGGGAGCAGCAGGGCGATAAGGAGCAGAGCGGTGCGCGATGAGGGCATGACGGGGCGGCGCGTGGGCGACGCTTGATCGTAGCGCGAGGGACAAAAAAAGGCGACGCCACCGGGCGTCGCCTGATTGGGCGGGCGGGCTTACTCGATGGTCAGCCGCTTGGCTTGGACTTCCAGCTTCTTGGGCAGCGTGAGTTCAAGCACGCCGTCGGTAAAGCGCGCGGACGACTTGCCCTCGTCGACGTCCTGCCCGAGCTGGAAGCTGCGCGAGACCTTGCCGTAGTAGCGCTCGGTGCGCAGCACCCGTTCACCGTCCTTGTGCTCGCGCGCTGCCTTGCGTTCGGCGCTGATCGACACCACCGGCCCGTCGATATGGACGTGGATGTCTTTCTTGGCGATGCCCGGTAATTCGGCGTGCAGGAGGTAGTTCTCGGGGCCTTCCTGCACGTCGACCCGCATCTGGGGGGCGTCCCCGCCGCTGCCGCCGAAGTCGACCGGGCGGACGAAAAAGCCGCGGAACAGATCCTCGAAAGGATCATGACGAATGATGTTGCTCATGAGATCCTCCTTTTTCAGGGTGGGTGACACGTTTCCGCTACCGATATCGTGTCGCCCGCGCCGATTTCAAGAGGACGGCGCGGGCCCGCCGTGCCGGGCCAGCAGGTGGAAGATGTCGCGGTTGGTCCACGACCAGCTGTGCGCCAGCGCCGCCGCCAGCGGGAACCAGTCCGCCGCGTCGTGTTCGTCGGGCTGGCGTCGAATGGTGCAAGCTTCTGGCACGCACAGGCTGAAGACGTGCTCGGTGTTGTGGGTCACCCCCGGCGCGTAGCGCACCGCCCAGGCCGGCGGAATGTGGTAGCGGTTGCTCAGTTGCCAGTCGACCAGATCCGCGTCGCGGACGACCAGGGCGGTTTCCTCGTACACCTCGCGCAGCGCCGCCTCACGCGGCGTTTCGCCGGCTTCGAGACTGCCGGTGACCGATTGCCAGAATGCGGTCGGCGGACGGCGGTGGAGGAGCAGAAAGTCGAGCGCCGGGGTGTGGATCGCCACCAGCACGGATTCAGGGCGCTTCATGCCCCCTCGATCAGCGCGGGGTCGATGAAGAGGTGGAAGGCCACGCCGCGCGCCTGCCACGCGTCACAGACTTCTTCGAGCAGGCTGACCAGCGTGGCGCGGTCCTGCGCGTTGGCGATGCTGCCGCTCAGCAGGACCACGAAGTCGCCCGCCGGCAGCCAGTCCAGGTCGGTCAGACAATCGTACAGCGCGTCCCAGTTGTGGCCGAACCAGCGTGGCATGTCGAAGGCGCGAGCAAAGGCGGCGAGGATGCCGGCCTTTTTGGCAGCGATGCCGAGCGCGATCTCGATGCAGTGGGTGTTGTCCTCGTCCGGGTAGAGCGGCAGCGCGGCGTAATCCGTGGGCGGCAGCGGCATCAGGCCGTTGGGGCCGGCGAGGAAGTCCTGCGGCGGGGTTTGAGAAGACGAGATCATGGGGTATCCGGCAGGCGTTGGAAGCTGCGGTAGTGATCGGCGGTGTAGTAGAACACCACGGGCGGCTGGCCGCCGGCGACGATGCGGCGCGCGCCGCGGGTACGTTCCCCGGGGGTGGGGACGGTGAATTCGCGGTAGTAGCCGCGCGGTTTGCCGGGCAGGCGGTTTTCGCGATTGTGGAAAACGGTGCCGTCCTTGGCGTAGGGGAAGGGACCTCCGCGCTTGATGAGCGCCAGCGTGTCGACCGCTTCGGGCGGCAGGCCGGGGATGGCGCGCGCGGCGCCGGGCGCGGGGGCCTCGGCGGTGCAGCTCGCGAGCATGGCGAGCGCGACAACACAGGTGCACAGCGGGCGAACCGCGCGTTTGCAGAGGTCGGCGAACATCGCGCCAGTGTAGCGCGCGCTGGGGGGCGGCGTTACACCTTGACCTGGCTGATCCCGAACTTGACCTGCAGTTTGCGCAGGAAGTCGCCCAGCGCGGGCAGGCGCGGGTTGGCCGGGTCCTGCCGGCGGACGCGGTCGATGAGCTGGCGCGCTTGCTCGGCGAAGGGTTCGTTCCAGCCGAGGTTCTCGATGTGGCGCAGCAGCGCCAGCGCGGCGTTGAACATGACGTGACTGTTGTTGGGCATCTTGCGGGCGGCGTTGAGCATCTCTTCGACCGCGCCGTCGTAGTCGCCGGCCTTGGCTTTTTCGGCGCCGACCGAGACCAGCAGGCGGACTTCCTCGTGGATGCGCTTTTCGAGCTGGGTGGCCAGATCGCTGCGCCCGCCGGCTTCGAGCATCTGGCGGGTTTTCTGGATGTTGCGGGGGTTCTCCTCGGTGCGCAGGATGTCGAGCACCACGGTGCTGCCTTCGTCGTCCATGCCGTTGTCGAAGCAGGTGCGGGCCAGCTCGTGCTTGAGACCGGTGCTCATGCCGGGGAGTTTGGTGGAGGCCTGCAGCGCGGCCTTGGCGGCGGCGCGCGCCTTGTCGCTGTCGCCGAGGCGTTGATGGAGCATGGCCGAGGACATGGCGGTGCACAGCCGGCCGGTGTCGGTGGCACCCATCGATTTGTCGAGGTCGCGCAAGGTGGCGGCGGCGTCTTCGAGCTTGCCGGAGCCGATTTGTGCGTGCATCAGCCAGACGTGATCGGCGGGGTCGCGGAAATCCGAGTATTTGCCCTTGCGCACCACTTCGCTGAGGACGTTCTCGGCGCCGCCCGGGTCGCCCAGGTCGAGCGCGATGGTGCCTAGGCGTCGCAGCCGGGCGAGGCGGTTGGGTGAGACGGTGTTGGCGCGCAGGAGCACGTCGCGGGCGGTTTCGAGCTGGCCGGCGGCTTCGCGGGTGCGCGCCAGCCAGTCGTAGGCGTCGAGGTAGTTTTCGTTCTCGGCCACCAGTCCGGCCAGCAGCGCTTCGGCTTGCGGGTAGTGCTGCTTGATGAACAGCGCCTTGGCCAGCCCCAGCCGCGCCCAGGGGGTGGCGCGCTCTTCGAGCACCCGTTTGTAGAGCGCTTCGGCTTCGTCAGCCTCGCCGGCGGCGATGTGCAGCTCGGCGCGCAGGCGCATGAAATCGATCAGGTAATGCGGGTGACGCCGTTCGGCCTCCAGACATTCACTCAGCGCGCCGCGGGTGTCGCCGGCTTCGATCAGACGGTAAGCGGGCATGAAGGCGGCGCGCTTGATGACTGCGCGGGCGATGCGGTTGTGCAGCGTATCGACCGCAAAGGGCTTGAGCACGTAGTCATTGGGGGCCAGCTCGGCGGCGGAGATGACCTTCTCGTACTGGCGTTCGCCGGTGACCATGATGAACAGGGTGCGCAGCGGGATGATGTTGTTGTGGCGCAGGTCTTCGAGCAGATGCTGGCCGTCTTGCCCATCGCCGAGATGGTATTCGCACAGGATCAGGTCGAAGGTCTGCTCGCGCAGCTTGCGCACCGCGGCACCGGCCGAGACGGCGAGCTGGATGCGCTCGATGCCGCTGTCGCCGAGCATGTTGCGCAATTGGGTGCGCATGTTCGGGTTGGCTTCGATGACCAGCGTGGTGATCGCGGAGAGGTCGGGCATACGATGTCGTAATAATCGGGCGGATACTCCCGTTTTTTCGACATCTTCAAGGCGACCTTGAGCCTCTTGCCGGCAATGAAAAAGAGCAGCCGAAGCTGCTCTTGCGCAAAGGGGCGGGTCGCTTAGCCTTTGCCCGGCTCTGCGCCGGCGTCGAGCTTCTGGCGCAGGCGGATGTGCAGGTCGCGCAGCTGGCGCTCGTCGACATCGCCCGGCGCGTCGGTGAGCAGGCACTGGGCACGCTGGGTCTTGGGGAAGGCGATCACGTCGCGGAT
>JAGRFO010000224.1:0-4356 GCA_020446005.1 Rhodocyclaceae bacterium
GGCATCGCCAGGCGCGCCGCGTCGGCCGAGATCTACAAGGACGAGCGCTTCTCCGATCACGCCCCGCTGACGGTGGACTACGAGACCCCCTGACGGGCCCGTTGCGTTGCGTTTGTCATGGCGCGCACCGCACACGGTTTTTTGCGGCCGTGCCAATAATGCGCAAACCAACCCATCGGCCGGCTAGCTGAGCGATAATGCGGCCTCAAGCGATGGGGGGCATGGACACACATGAAGCGCGTAGACGACTTTCGGCTGACACTGGGCAAGCACGAGCTGGTCCCCATCATCATCGGCGGCATGGGGGTGGACATCTCCGCTGCCGAGCTCTCGCTGGAAGCCGCCCGCCTGGGCGGGATCGGTCACATCTCGGACGCGATGGTGCCCACCGTCTCCGACCGCCGCTTCAAGACCAAGTACGTCAAGGACAAGCTCCAGCAGTACAAATTCAACGTTGCCAATTCCGACAAGTCGGTGGTGCAGTTCGACATGGGGCTGCTCGCCGAGGCGACCGCGCGCCACGTCAGCGCGACCATGGAAGCCAAGCGTGGGCCCGGGCTGGTCTTCATCAACTGCATGGAAAAGCTGACCATGAACGCGCCCAAGGAGACGCTCAAGGTGCGCTTGAAGGCGGCGATGGATGCGGGCATCGACGGCATCACGCTGGCGGCGGGGCTGCATCTGGGCTCGTTCGGGCTGATCGAGGATCATCCGCGCTTTCGCGACGTGAAGCTCGGCATCATCGTGTCGTCGCTGCGCGCGCTGCAGCTCTTCCTCAAGAAGAGCCAGCGCACCGGCCGCCTGCCCGACTATGTGGTGGTCGAGGGGCCGCTGGCCGGCGGGCATCTGGGCTTTGGCATGGACTGGGCGCAGTACGATCTGGCCACCATCACCGCCGAGATCGCGGCATGGCTCAAGGCCGAGCAGCTCGACATTCCGCTGGTGCCAGCCGGCGGGGTGTTCACCGGTTCCGACGCGGTGGGCTTCCTCGAAGCCGGCGCGGGCGCGGTGCAGGTGGCGACGCGCTTTACCGTGACCCACGAGTGCGGTCTGCCGGAGAAGGTGCAGCAGGAGTATTTGAAGGCCGGGGAGGACGACATCGAGGTCAATCAGATCTCGCCCACCGGCTATCCGATGCGCATGCTCAAGAGCAGCCCGGCGATCGGCGACGGCATCCGCCCCAATTGCGAGGCTTACGGTTACCTGCTCGACGCCAAGGGCAGTTGCCAGTACATCGAGGCCTACAACCGCGAGGTGGCCGCGCACCCGGGCGCCAAGCGCGTGAAGGTGATGGACAAGACCTGTCTATGCACCCACATGCGCAATTTCGATTGCTGGACCTGCGGCCACTACACTTACCGTCTCAAGGACACCACGCGCAAGGACGCCGAGGGCAACTACCAGCTACTGAGCGCCGAACACGTGTTCAAGGATTACCAGTTCAGCACCGACCACCGGATCGCGCTGCCGGACTAGTCACTGCACCTGACACTTGAGCGGCGCATCGCCGGCGCCGTCTTCGGTGCGCGCCTTGCGGTAGGCCCTGGCCGGCTGCATCAGATGCCCCAGCTTGGCGGCCTTGGTGTCCAGATAGGCGGTGTTGTGCGGATTGCGCCCGACCTGCAGCGGCACGTGTTCGACAATGCGCAAGCCGGCCTCGCGCAGGCTGTCGAGCTTGCGCGGGTTGTTGGTCATCAGCCGCACCGACGCCACCCCGAGATGGTCGAGCATCGGCTTGCAGATCGAAAAATCGCGCATGTCGGCGGGGAAGCCGAGGCGCTCGTTGGCCTCCACCGTATCCGCCCCCTCGTCCTGCAACCGGTAGGCGCGAATCTTGTTGAGCAGGCCGATGCCGCGCCCCTCCTGACGCAGGTACAGAATCACCCCGCGCCCCTCGGCGACGATGCGCCGCATCGCCGCCTCGAGCTGGTAGCCGCAATCGCAGCGCTCGCTGAACAGCCCATCGCCGGTCAGACATTCGGAGTGAATCCGCGCCAGCACCGCCTCGCCCGCGCCGACTTCGCCGTGGGTCAACGCCAGATGTTCGATGCCGGTCGCCTCGTCTTCAAAGCCATGCAGCACGAACTCGCCGATCCGGTTGGGCAGCCGGCACGACTCGACAAAACGCATCGTCATTTTCACTTCTCCTTGCCGCAACGGCGTGTTGCGCTATGCCACCATTGCGACGCCATGCGCGCTCGCGTTCGACGCGAGCATCGGTTGACCGCATGATACCGTCGGCGCAGCGCCGATGCGTCGCGGCGCGCTGGACCCGCGCGGCCAGCGTGCGACAATGAACGGCCCGCCCGACCCTCGCCAGACCATGACACGCACCGCCGAACAACTCAAAGCGCGCATCCGCACCGTGCCCGACTGGCCCCAGCCGGGGGTGCAATTTCGCGACATCACCCCGATCCTGCGAGACCCCGCAAGCTTCCGCCTGGTGGTGACGTTACTGGTGGCGCGCTACCAGCCGCGCGGCATCGATCTCGTCGCCGGCATCGACGCACGCGGCTTCATTTTTGGCGCGGCGCTCGCTCACGAACTGAACCGCGGCTTCGTGCCGATCCGCAAAAAGGGCAAGCTGCCCTTCACCACGATCAGCGAAGACTATGCGCTGGAATACGGCGCCGCGAGCCTCGAAATCCACACCGACGCCGCCCGCCCCGGCGACCGCGTCCTGCTCATCGACGATCTCATCGCCACCGGCGGCACCTTGCTCGCCGCCAGCCAACTCATTGAACGCCTCGGCGCCCGCGTGGTCGAGGCCGCGGCCATCGTCGACCTGCCCGACCTGGGCGGCTCGACCCGCCTGCGCGCGGCCGGCATCGACACCTTCACCCTGCTCAGCTTCGACGGACACTGACCGCCATGCCCCCCGATCTCGACACCATCGCCCGCGTCATGCGCGACGCCGACTGTCTCGCCGACCACGCCACCGTCCAGGCCGCGCTCGACCGCATGGCCGACGCCATCAGCACGGCGCTGCATGACACCAACCCACTGATCTACACGGTCATGAACGGCGGCCTGATCCTGGCCGGCCAACTCCTCCCGCGCCTGCCCTTCCCGCTCGAAGTCGCCTACCTCCACGCCACCCGCTACGGCGACGCGCTGCACGGCACCCAACTCGACTGGCGCATCCGCCCGACCCAGCCGGCGCAGGATCGCACCGTGCTGGTGCTCGACGACATTCTTGACGAAGGCCACACCCTCGCCGCCATCGTCGAGCGCCTGCAAGCCGACGGCGCGCGCCGCGTCCACACCGCCGTCCTGATCCACAAACTTCACCACCGCAAGGCCCGCCCCGACATGCGCGCCGACTTCTCCGGACTCGACATCGCCGACCGCTTCCTGTTCGGCTACGGCATGGACTACAAAGGCTACTGGCGCAACGCGCCGGGCATCTACGCACTCAAGGACCACTGAATGCTCATCACCTTCAAATCCGCCGCCAGCGCCGACGTGATCATGTTCGGCGACGCCGCCAAGGCTCTCCTCCAGACACTGGAAAAAAACCCCGACGCCAGCCAGGGCATCATCACCGTCGAGCAACTGCCCGCCGCCATCGAGCGTCTCGATCGAGCCATCGCGCAGGACAAGGCGCGCCACGAACACGCCGCGCGGGAACCGGCCGACGACGACGCGCCGCAAAGCGGCATGGCCGCGCCGGTCAACTTCACCCAGCGGGCCTGGCCACTGCTCGAAATGCTGCAACTCGCCCAAGCAGAAGCGAAACCGGTCACCTGGGGCGTCTGAGCACACCCCCCGCCCGGCAACACCCAGACATCGAAAAACACGCCATAGGCATTACGCCGTATGGCCTAAGCGCGCGCGCTCCAGCAACACCAAACAGGCTGTTGCCGCGCCATTTTGTTACCAATCATCTCAAGCACAGAACGAAAGGAGCATGGAGAATTGATCGCAGCACTCTAAACGGCTAAAGTGCATGCACCCCCAACAGAAAATACAACTTTTGGATTAGCCATGCCCCAGCGACACAAAGCACAGTCACCCACCACCGAGCAACTGCTGGAGTGGCGCAAAAAACGCAAGATGAGTCAGTCGGAGTTCTGGGCGCCGATCGGCGTCACCCAGTCGGCCGGCAGTCGCTACGAAAGCGGCCGCCCGCTCCCCATCCCCATCGCACTGCTGCTCGATCTGGTCTACGGCCCCCCCAAGCGGGCTGAAAAGCTGCTCGCCAAACTGCGCGCCTCAGAGTAACCCGCGATCAATGCCCAATAAAAAACCGCCGAGAGGCGGTTTTTTTGTTGGGACAGTGCCTGCGTCGTCGTGCGACGACCTGATCTTTTACTCGATGTTTTGCACCTGCTCGCGCATCTGCTCGATCAGCAC